>JBMNQG010000015.1:0-38348 GCA_050944015.1 Oscillospiraceae bacterium | reverse complement strand
CGCGTTATCTCCCGGCCCCTTAAAGTGCTTGTCCTTGACGAGCCCACCGCCCCGCTGACCGTGGCGGAGGTTGACATACTTTTCGATATCATAGCGAAGCTCAAGGCGCAGGGATTGACAATTATTTATATTTCCCACAGAATCGAAGAGATTTTTTCCGTTTCAGACAGGGTTTCCGTCCTAAGGGACGGCTGCTATATCGGCACCGTCAAAACCTCCGAAATCGACAGGCCCGGCCTCATTTCAATGATGATAGGCAAGGATGTCAGGAGCGACTGCCCGCCGCCCATTTCCAAGGTGGGGGACGAAGTGGTTCTTGAGGCGGAGAACGTGACGGGCAACGGCGTCCACAACATCTCCTTTAAGCTGAAAAAAGGCGAGATACTGGGCTTTGCGGGACTTGTAGGCTGCGGCCGCACGGAGCTTATGAGCGTGATATTCGGCGACACCCCTCTCAGGGAAGGCAGGATTTTCATCAAGGGCAAGGTCCGGAAATTCAAAACCTGCCGCCATGCCATAAAGGCGGGGCTAGGCCTTGTCCCCGAGGACAGGAAGGCCGCCGGGCTCCTGATGGAAAATAGCGTCAGGGTAAACATTTCCCTTGCCAGCATGAAAAAGCTCAGCCGCTTCACTGTGATAGACAAAAAGGCGGAGCTGAAGGTCGTGGACAGGTACGCGAAGGCCCTGCAGATTAAAACCCCCAGCTACGAGCAGCAGGTGGAAAAACTCTCCGGCGGAAACCAGCAGAAGGTAGTGGTGGCCCGCTGGCTCGTTTCGGACAGCGACATTCTGATTTTCGACGAGCCTACACGGGGCATCGACGTGGCGGCCAAGCAGGAGATTTACAAGCTCATGAGGGAGCTTGCGGCCGAGGGGAAGTCCATCCTTATGGTTTCCTCGGACATGGAAGAGCTGCTGGGAATGTCCGACAGGATTGTGGTTCTCTCCGAAGGGCAGCTGGCGGGCGAGCTTACCCGGGAGGAATTTGACACTCACAGAATTTTGGATATGGCATCAGGTGAGAGGTGATACAGATGAAAATCGAAAAACAAAGGGATTGGCTGGGGTTTGTCAGAAAGCACATCGCCCAAATGCTGCTTGTGGCTTTCCTGATATTCTTTACCTACCAGCGGCCTGACGCCTTTTTAAGCGTAACCAACTTTATGAATATAGCCCGCCAGGTTGCCACAATGGGCATAGTCGCCCTGGGCATGTCCTTTGTAATGCTCACGGGAGGGCTGGATTTTTCCGTAGGCAGCATGGTGGCCCTGAGCGGAATAGTTTCCGCCTTGCTGATAAAAGGAGCGGGGGTGCCCATTTACCCGGCTTTTGCCATAGCAATAATATGCTGCATGGTGGCCAGCGCCATAACCGGAGTTGTGGGCGTCCTTCTCGACATACCCATACTTGTGGTGTCCATCGCGATGCAGCAGATATTGAACGGGTTTAATTCCGTCATCACCGGGAACCAGAGCATATACGGCTTTGAAGAGCCGGTCAAGTTCCTGGGACAGGGCGAGCTTTTCGGATTTGTGCCCGTCCCGGTGGTGCTCCTGGTCATTTGCGCGGCGATTGTTAATTTCGTCCTAAGCAAAACATACCTGGGCCGGCACCTGTTTACCGTGGGCGGAAACCAGCGGGCAGCCAAGCTGGCCGGCATAAACGTGATAAGGACCCGCATTGTGGCCAGCGTGGTCTGCGGCTTCATGTCCGGCTTTGCGGGTGTGGTGCTCATGTCCCGTACCGCCAGCGCCAGCGCCTCCGTGGGCGGAACCATGGCAAGCGACGTCATAACCGCTGCGGTTCTGGGCGGCGTTTCCATTATAGGGGGCGTGGGAAACACCAGCGGAGTCATAACGGGCGTATTGATTATAGGGATACTCAACAACGGCCTTCAGCTTATGAACGTGGACAGCACCATCCAGAACATAATCAAAGGCATAATACTGCTTCTTGCCGTGTCTCTGGACAGCATTGCCCGCAAGCAGAGGGAAAGAAAAAAGCTGCTCAACAACTAATTCATTGTAACGCTAAGGAGATTAACGTATGTCGAAGGAAACAGTTGCTGTTGTGGGCATAACAGGCAGAGTTGGCGTAAGGGTAGCCAAGGAACTGTTGGACAGGGGCTTTAATGTAATCGGCATCAACCGCAGGCCGGAAAGGGTGCCTGTCAGGTGCAAAGACTTTACCTACCCCACGGTAAAGGCGGACGCGGGAAATTATCAGGAAATACTGGAGGCCATCCGGGGGGCCGGCACGGTGGTTATGGCCACGGAACCCACCAGGGAGCACCCTGAAAAATATCCCCAGGACATTTTGAATGTCCTGAGGGCGTGCAAGAAATGCGGGGTCTCCCAGTTTATCGCCGTGCTCAATTACTACGCCCTCAAGGCACCGGACGGCCGCCTTATGCTGGAGGCGGACCCGGTGCACCCTGAATTTCTGGCCATAGAAAAGGCCTATTTTGACGCGGCGGAGCTTATAAAAAAGGAAAAGGAGCAGGACTGGGTCATCATAGCCGCCCCTGCCGAAATGGTCCCATATTTGGGAAAGACCGGGGTTTACCGCACCCAGGAGGATGTGCTCGTCACAACAGACCCCAAAAGCCTGAAGTTCAAGGAAACCTCAAGGCTGTCCATGGAGGACATGGCCCATTGTATTGCGGACCAGGCGGAGTTTAAAAAATGGCACCGCCAGGTCATAAGCGTGGCATATTAAGGAGGACTAGGGATGATAATAGCTGGAATTGGCATCAGCGGAAACCTGGGCAGGCCTTTTTGCAGGCAGGCCATAGACAGGGGGCATACGGTAAGGTGCGTGGCCCCCCACATAGAAAGAGCCCAGCTTCCCCCGGAGGTGGAGCTGTTCAGGGGCAGCGCCCTGGACAGCGGCGTGCTGATGGAGGCATTTAAAGGGGCGGACGTGGTTGTTCCCGTTTTTCCCGCGAACCTGAAAAACCCCTGGTCCTATCCCGACGAACACCGAAACGTTATAAGGTGCGCCAAGGCGGCGGGCGTAAAAAGGATTGTGGCCCTGCTGGGAAGCTCGGGCGCCAAGGTGAACCTGGGCTGCTCCCTGGTGGAAACGGATTATTTTGCCGAGACGACCCGCCACTATTATTTAAACATTCACGACACATGGGATGTTTACCGGAACGAAAAGGGTATAGAATGGGCGGTAATTGTGCCCGCCGCCCGCATGCAGACCCATATACCCGACAGGAAAACGTATCGCCTGCGCACGGACGAATATCTGGTGGTGGAGGACGAGGAAAGCCTTCTGTATTTTGACGTTAGCCAGATATCCTATGGCGATTGCGCCAAAGCCCTGCTTGACGAAATAGAGACAGGTGCCCACAGCGGCTGCTTTGTTACGGTTGGATACTAATCCTTAAAAACCTATATAAACCTCCCTATCTATAAAAAAGATTCCTCAGGAACCTTTGTTCCTGAGGAATCTTCTTATCCGCCAAGCACGTATTTCTTGAATGAGTTGGAGCGCATGACCGCCTTCAAGATGTTTTCGGCGCAGGCCAGAAACGTTTCCCGGGTCAGTTGGCCGGATGCCAACTTGTCCATAAGGTATTTGTTCTGCCCTGGAAAACCGGGCATCAGCAGGTCGTTTCCGGCCTGGAGGGTTTCCATGGCGTACGGGCCGTCCCCCTCCCAGTCCGTTACCACGAAACCTTCAAAGCCCCACTCGCCCCGGAGCACGTCCGTCACAAGGTCCCGGCGGGTGGAGGCGTAAGCTCCGTTTATTGAATTATAGGATGTCATAATGCATCCGGGCCGGGACCCCCTGACGGCTATCTCAAACCCTTTGAGGTAAATCTCCCTTATGGTCCTTTCATTGGCCACCGCGTCCACGCCGTCAAAGCGGTTGGTCTCCTGGTTGTTTACCGCAAAGTGCTTCAGGCAGGCCATTACCCCGTGTTTCTGAATCCCTCTCGTCACAGCGGCGGCCATCTTCCCGCTGAGATGAGGGTCCTCGGAAAAGTATTCGTAATTTCTCCCGCCCAGCGGGTTCCTATGTATGTTCATGGCAGGGCCCAGCAAAACGTCCACGCCGTTTTCCGCCGCCTCGCCTCCAAGGGCTTCTCCCAGCTTCTCGGAAAGCTCCACATTCCAGGAGCAGGAGGTTAAACAGGCCGTGGGAAAGGCAATTTTATTCTTTTTCCCATTGGCGGCTATGCCGGCCGGCCCGTCAGACATGACCATGGAGGGAATCCCCAGCCTTTCAAAGGTTGCCGTATGTCCCCCCGCCCCTTCCACATGCGGCCGCAGCTTGCCGAAAACCTCCAGGGGCTCCATCATTCCGGTGCCGACACAGAGGAACACCAGCTCCATGTCGTCCATCTGGGCCATAAACTGCTCTAGCGTGGCCTTGCCCCTGTAAACGTCCTCCAACTTGAACTCAGGCTCGGGCAATTCCGGCTTGATGAAAGGAACCGGCGGCTTGGGCTCTCCAATCTTTTCCCCTCTGTCGAAGCGAAGGGGCGGCGCCTTGGGAGCTGTCCCTTCCAGGTCGCGCTTGGACAGCAGGTTCAGCTTCCTGGTGTGATTTAGTGCAAAATGGTTTTGTACCTGTTTCACAATCCGCCCAGTTATTTCAAAACGGCCTACGGAAACCGCATCCAGGCAGTTTGCCCCCGCCAGCAGCTCGTACGTGCCCGCCTCCAGCAGCCAGGCGGCCTTTTCCTCGCTGTAACAGGCCAGGTCGTCCTCGCTTATTTCAAATTTCAGCCGGCAGGATGCTCCCGGCTGCAAAAGCTCCGTCTTTTTAAAGGCCACAAGCTCCCTGTCTGGCCGCTCTATTTTCTCTCCGCCGCATCGGCAGTAGACCTGGACCACTTGCTTGCCGGCCATATTGCCGGTATTCTTTACCGTTGCGGTAAAACTTATCCTGCCATTCTCATGGGCAAGTGGGCCGGCCTTTATATCGAAGGTGGTGTAGCTGAGACCGAAGCCGAAGGGATACCTGACGGGCACGCCGAAGGTGGTAAAGTAGCGGTATCCCACATATATACCCTCCTGGTACTCCGTGTACCAGCGGTTGTTTACGGGGCGCCGGACAGTCACACCCAGGGGAATCTCGCTGTGGTTTCCTATCATGCCCCAATATTCTATCTGGTTTTCGTCTCCGGTGTAGCTCTCCATGCCGTCTATCCAGCTGCCGAAGTTTTCCGTGGAGGGATGGTCGGCAAGATTAAACGCTATGGTGTCCGCCAGGCGGCCGGAAGGATTGATTTTACCCATAAGTATATCCGCCAGGGCGCCGGCCCCCTCCTGACCGGGCAGCCAGGATATTATTACGGCCTCTGGCTTAAAAATATCAACCCAGTCCATGTGGATAATGCCCGCTATGTTCAGGATTACCACCAGATTCTTAAATGCGCCGCGGACTTTTCTGAAAATGTCCGTTTCCAAATCGCTCAGGTAGTAGTCGCCCTTTTCGGGCTTTCTGTCCTCACCTTCCCCCGCCATGCGGGAAATAACGAGTATTGCCGTGTCGGTAAATTCTGCAGCTTTCCCTACAAGCTCGTCATCCAGAGGCATGTCCGGGGCAATGCCCATTTTTCTGAACATGTTGTGGGCCCTTTCCTCCTCCCGGACTTTTTCCTGCTGGGCGCAAAACCTCGTATACGCCTCCAAAAGCCCGGGCTCCGGCGCGGCGCCCGCCTCCATAAGGGCCTGGGGCAGGGTGACGGTGTAATTGCTTTCGGTGGCCCCCGAGCCGGAACCGCCGGTCAGGAAGTTAATCTGCGCCGTACCAAATACGGCTACTTTCGCCCCCGGCTTAAATGGCAGGATTCCGCTGTTTTCAAGGAGTACCATGCCCTCCCCCGCCATCTCCCGGGCAACAAGTATGCGCTCCCGCTCCTCCGGGGTGTATTTCATAAACTCTTTCAAATGGCTTACATTCACGGTGCACCCGCTTCCCCTCTACTTGATTATACATTAATTGTATAAAATATTATATAATTTCTTCCTGCCCCGTTCAATGGAGGAAAATAACCTATTTTAAAAAATATATTGTCCTCAACCGCGAACCAAAAACAAAAAGAGCCGGCAAGCGGCTCTTTAAACTCTTTTAAGCAATACATCCCGTTCGTATCCTTTAACCGTCTCGAACCATTCAATTCCCTCTGGCACCCCGCTTCTCCTGCAAAACTCGGCCCAAACGGCGCCGAAAGGCAAGGTCTTCAGCTCCTCATTGAGAACCATGAGCTCGGTAAAACTCCCTCTATCCTGCATATCTCTTAATCTCTCATGAGGCATAAGCAGGGCCGAAAGCAGCGCTTTTTTCATGTTTCTGGCGCCCACAATCCAGGCTGCGACGCGGTTAATGGAGGCGTCAAAATAGTCCAGCCCTATAAGTACCCGGTCTTCCGCGTTGTTGCGGATAATCTCCTTTGCAATTTCCTTCAATTCGTCCTCCAGCAATACCACATGGTCGCTGTCCCAGTGGACTGCACGCGTCACGTGGAGGGGCACCTTGTCAAAGAAAGCCAGCAAGGACGGTATTTTATCGCTTACAACTTCCGTGGGATGGTAATGCCCGTTGTCCAGGAGGTTGTAAACGCCGGGATGGGTGGCCGCGTATGAGAGGTAAAACTCGCTGCTCCCAACCGTATATGACTCCACCCCTATGCCGAACACCTTGCTTTCCACGCTGTCAACGACCCCGGGCAGCTTTTCGGAAAATATCCTGTCAAGGCTGTCAATCAAGCGGAGGCGGGGTGAAAGCCTGTCGGCAGGAATATCCTTGTAGCCGTCAGGTATCCACTGGTTGCAGAGGCAGTATCCGCCAAGTTCCCGGGCAAAATATGCGGCTATCCGGCGGCAGGCGATGCCGTGCCTTATCCAGAACTCCCTGATTTCCCTGTCTGGATGGGACAGGGTCAAGCCGTCGGCGGCCTTGGGATGGCTGAAATAAGTGGGGTTGAAATCCAGTCCTATGCCGCGCTTTTTGGCGAAATCCACCCATTTTTTGAAGTGCTCCGGCCTCAGCTCATCCCTGTCCACAAATTCCCCGGTAATTGCGTAGCAGGCATGGAGGTTAATGCGCTTGGGTCCCGGTATTAAAGACAGCGCCACGTCTAAATCCGACATTAGCTCTTCAGGGCTCCGGGCTTTTCCGGGATAATTACCGGTCGCCTGTATTCCCCCTGTCAGGCCCCTGCCGGTATTTTCAAAGCCTGATACGTCGTCCCCCTGCCAGCAGTGGATGCTGACGGGAATTTTATCCAAGCGGTAAATCGCCGCCTCCACATCCACGCCAAATCTGGAATAGGCCACTTTCGCCTCTTCATAGCCGTTCATATTTTTACCTCCCTGATGTCAAAGCTGTCCACTATGGCACGGCGCGCCTCCGAAAGGCTGCCGAAAACAGCATCGCTTATCATCTGCACCGCAAGATTTCCTATGGCAGTCGCCTCAACGGGCCCGGCAAATGCCTTCAGGCCGCTTTCCTTCACGGTCAAGCTGTTAAGCCAGTCGTTCTGGCAGCCGCCCCCCACAATATTAATCCGGGTGAATTTCCTTCCGCAGACTTCAGACAGCTCGCTGGCCGACCTGGCATAGCTTTTGGCCAGGCTTGAAAATATGCACTGGGCAATCTGCCCCGGGGTCTCGGGTACTTTCTGCCCCGTCTCCCAGCATTCCGCCTGAATTTCTTTAATCATGCCGGCTGGGGACAAATACCTGCTGCTATTCACGTCCACAACGGAGTCGAATTCCGCCTCAGCCTCAGCCATGGCGGCAAGCTCCGTATAACTGTATCTGCCTTCCAGCTCCCTGTGAACCTCCTGTATCATCCAAAGCCCCATGATGTTTTTCAGGTAGCGGAATCGGAAATCCACGCCACCCTCATTAGTATAGTTTAACAGCCTGCTCTTTTCTGTCAGGATTGGCCGGTCGTTTTCAACGCCCATGAGGCTCCACGTCCCGCTGCTGATATATATGGTGTCACCGGAGAGGGGAACCCCCGCGACGGCTGAGGCGGTGTCATGGGTTGCGGGCAAAACAACCTTGCAGGCAAACCCCACCTCTTCCGCTATCCAGGGAAAAATATTCCCGACGGGTTCACCCGGCATATGTAACTGACCGAAAAGCTCTTTGGGGTATTCCAGCAGGGATAAAATCTCCTCATCCCACGTTTTCTGCTCGGCGTTCACCATGCCCGTTGTCGTGGCATTGGTATATTCGTTTTTCTTGACTCCCGTAAGCAAAAAGTTGAGGTACTCCGGAACCATGAGAAAACTTTTTGCTTTTTTAAGCTGCTCCCTGACCGTCCACAGCTGATAAATGGTGTTAAAAGGCTGCTTCTGGATTCCGGTTCTGGCGTAGAGGTCGGTCTCCGGAATAATTTCCCCAACTTCCCTGTCGACACCCTGGGTCCGGGTGTCACGGTATGAAACGGTATTGCCCAGCACTTGGTCGTTGGAGTCGAGAAGCACAAAATCAACTCCCCAGGTGTCTATCCCCAGGGAAACGGGTATTTTTCCAAGCCCCCTGCACCGCTTCAGGCCCTCAAGGATTTCCTTGAAAAGCCGGGAATAATCCCAGCAAAGCTGTCCACCGCGTATTCTCATGCCGTTGGGAAAACGGTATACTTCTTCAGTTACAAGCCTGCCGTTCTCCACACTGCCCAATATATGCCTTCCGCTGGAGGCCCCGATATCTATGGCAAGATAATACCGTTTCATACTAACACTCCTTGCAAATATTATATAAGACAAAAACACCGGAGTCAATATAATGTTGTTTTTGTGTTGGATTGTGTTGACACTAGTGAGTTTTAAGGTATATAATAACAAATATTAAAGGTCAGTGAGGTAGTTTTATGTTGTCGGTTGAGAGAAGAAAACACATATTGGACATTCTTAAAAGGGATAAGCGGGTGCTTGTGTCCCAGCTCAGCGCCCAGTTTCAGGTCTCAGAAGAAACCATCCGGCGGGACCTTGAAAAACTGGAAAAGGAAGGCTACGCCACCCGCACCTACGGCGGGGCGCTGCTGTGCGAAGAAACCAAGGCGAAGGCGGAGCTTCCTTACGTCATACGCAAGCAGACTAATGTGGTGGAGAAGCGGATTATCGCTGAGCTTGTATCCGATATGATTCGGGACGGCGATTTTATAATGCTGGACGAAAGCTCCACTTCCGCCTTCGTGGCGCGTGCGATAAAGAAGAAAAAGAACATTACTCTAATAACGAATTCAATCGAAATCATCCTGGAAGTCTCGGGCGCCAGCGGGTGGAATATACTTTCCACCGGTGGCATATTGAAACCCAACGTTCTTGCACTGACAGGGCATCAGGCAGAAGCCTTTATTAAAACATATCATGTCGACTTGGCCGTAATATCCTGCACGGGAGTTGACCTGGAATCAGGCTTCACGGACGCCGGTGAAGACAACGCAATCATAAAAAGGTCGATGATGAAGGCCGCAGACAGAACCATATTCGCCATAGACAGCACCAAGTTTGACAGAAAAGCCTTCGCTCCCATCTGTCCACTCAGCGGTATTTCCACAATAGTGACGGACAGGGAGCCTGATGAAAAATGGCGCAATGCTTTCAGGGAAAACTCAATAACCGCAATCTATCCCGATGCGTAACCCCCGCGAAAAAAACATATTAAAAGGTTGCTGAGATTTTGGAAAACCTGATTGATTTTTCAAGAAAATACGGTTCCGATGTCGAATTGGTTGCAGCCGGTGGCGGCAATACTTCCATGAAAGAAAATGGGGTACTGTATGTAAAAAAGTCGGGCAAGCCCTTGGCTGAAGCGGAAATGGACAGTTTTATTTCATTGGATATGGAGAAACTCCTTTCAATTGTGGGTAAAGCATACCCCAAGTCCGACTCTGAACGGGAAGCCGCTTTCCTTGCCGACGTCATGGCCGCCGTGCTGCCGGGCCAGTCGGGCAGGCCGAGCGTGGAAGTACTGCTGCACGCGCTTTTTCCGCAGAAGTATGTTTTGCACCTGCACCCCGCCCTTGTGAACGGCTTGACCTGCGCGGTAAACGGCGAATCCGAGGCAAGGAGGCTTTTTGGCGACGACTTTCTTTGGATTCCGGCGTGCCGCCCGGGCCACACCCTAGCTGTTAGTCTGGCTGATAAAATAACTTCCGAAACCGATACCGTTTTGCTGCAGAACCACGGGGTGTTTTTCGCTGCGGATACGCCCGGGGAGCTTGGCGAGCTTCTCGAAAGCATGCTTGAGACCATTAAAACCGCCGTCCATGAAGCTCCCGACATTGTGCACACGGCCCCTCTGTTCAACAACAGTTCCGCTGCGCTGAAGTTTTCCGAAAGCTGTGAATCCGCAGGAATTCTCATGAAGCCTTTTACCCCGGACCAGATAGTATACTGCGGGCCTTATCCATCCTTTGTATTGGGGCTGGAAGATTGGGACGGCGCCGGCGTTGCAATAGTCAAAGGTCAGGGGTTTTACGCCTCTTCGGAAAACGCCATGCTTTTATTTGAGGACGCGGTAAAAATCGCCGTATATTCTCAAAGCTTCGGCGGGCCGCTGCCCCTATCGGAAGAGCTTATCAATTTCATAATCAACTGGGAAGCAGAAAGCTACAGAAAATCTCAAAGCAGGTGAGGATTCGTCATGAACATGGAAGAAGCTAAGCTTCATGCAAAACGAAACATACATAACCGCCCTGAAACCAGTGGCCGTCTGGCCGGCAAACTGTGCGTAATAACAGGCGCCGCCCAGGGCCTTGGGTACGGCATAGCAAAGGAAATGGTGAGGGAAGGAGCCACGATAGTAATCGCCGACCTTGATTTTGACAGGGCAAAGGCGGCCGCCACCTCCCTGGGCGAGCGGGCCGTCGCAATAAGGGTCGACGTGGCTGATCCCAAATCAGTGGAAAACCTCGTAATCCAGTCCGTAAAGCATATGGGCGGCATAGATATTTTCGTTTCCAATGCCGGGATTTTGAAGGCCGGAGGCATTCATGAAATGAACCCGGAGGACTTTGAATTGATTACCAAAGTGAACTACACCGGGTACTATCTCTGCGTAAAATGCGCCTCGGAAATTATGAAGGCCCAGCATGAGGCCGACGGCAGCCTTTTCTTTGATATCATTCAAATCAACTCAAAATCCGGGCTTGAAGGCTCAAAACAGAACTTCGCCTATGCCGGCGGCAAATTCGGGGGCATAGGTCTGACCCAGAGCTTTGCCATGGAGCTTATTCCCTGGAACATAAAAGTAAACTCAATTTGCCCCGGAAACTTCTATGACGGGCCCCTGTGGTCCGACCCTGAGAAGGGCCTTTTCGTCCAATACCTTAAGGCAGGCAAGGTCCCAAACGCCAGGACAGTCGAAGATGTGAAAAATTATTATCTGTCAAAATCTCTTATAAAGCGAGGATGTATGCCCGAAGACGTGGCCAAGGCCCTGTTTTACGCCGTCGAGCAGTGCTATGAGACGGGCCAGGCAATCCCTGTAACTGGGGGGCAGGTAATGCTGAAATGATGGAAAAGCATGAAATATTGAATCTCCTTAATGCAAAAACAGCAGATGAAAGACTTGATAACTTAAAAATGCTCCTGCAGATTGAAACGGAAAAGCCCAAATCGAAACCCCAGTTTGCAAACAACCACATCCACACATTTTATTCTTTTTCCCCCTATTCGCCTGCGGCGGCCATCTGGTTTGCCAGGGCCGAAGGCCTGCAGACGGCCGGCATAATGGACCACGACAGCATTGCCGGGGCGGAAGAATTCCGCGCAGCAGGCAGGCTGGCTGGGATTGGCACCACCTGCGGGATTGAGTGCAGGGTAAGCTTTGCCGAGACGCCTCTGGGGGATAAAAAACTAAACAACCCCGACCAGGCGGGCATTGCCTATATGGCAATTCACAGCATTCCCAGCGCCAATTATTCAAAAGCGCAGGCCGTATTCGAGTCCCTACGCCGGAAGCGCAACGAGCGCAATAAAGTCATGACCCGGCGTCTGGATTCCATAACCGCCCCATGGGGCATTCGGCTGGACTTCGAGCGACACGTCCTGCCCCTTTCCAGGCATCAGGAAGGCGGCAGCGTTACGGAGCGGCACATACTTTTTGCCCTGGCAGACAGGATCCTAAGAATTGTCGGGCGGAAAAATGCCGCCGAGTTCGTCCGCGACTGCCTGCGGGTGCATCTTTCGGAAAAACAGGAGCTCCTGCTTTCCGATACCCGTAATCCATATTTACAGTACGATCTGCTGAACGTCTTAAAAGTCTCGCTGCTCGAGCAATTCTACGTGCCCGCCGCCGAGGAGTGCATGTCCTTGGCGGATGCCGTAAAACTTACGGGCGAGCTTGACGCCATACTATGCTACGCATACCTGGGCGACGTGACGGACTCCCCTACAGGGGACAAGAAAGCGGCAAAGTTTGAAGACGACTACCTTGATGAACTCTTTGCCGTACTGAATGACGCCGGCGTAAAAGCCGTAACTTTTATGCCGTCCCGCAATACGAAAAAGCAGCTGAGCCGGGTTATGGAGCTGTGTGAAAAGCACAACATGCTCCAAATCTCGGGGGAAGACGTCAATTCTCCACGGCAGAGCTTCATATGCAGGGAGCTGGAAGACCCACGCTTCTCTCATTTGATAGAAGCCACATGGAGTATGGTAAACAGGGAAAAGTAAGGGAGGGTGCAAGTGAAAACCAAAGCTGTAAGGCTTTACGGAAAAAACGACCTTAGGGTAGAGGAATTTGAACTCCCCCCTATTAAAGATGATGAAATACTGGCTCGCGTGGTATCCGACAGCCTGTGCATGTCAACCTATAAGGCGGTTATGCAGGGTGAAAATCACAAGCGCGTGCCAAAAGACATCTCTGCCAATCCAATTATTGTAGGGCATGAGTTCTCCGGCGAAATTTTGGAGGCGGGCCCAAAATGGGCAGGCGAATTTAAGGCGGGGCAGAAATTTGTCATACAGCCGGCATTGAATTACAAGGGAAAACTGGACGCCCCAGGTTATTCATACCCTTACATTGGCGGCAACGCCACATATATCATCATCCCGAATGAAGTCATGGAAATGGGCTGCCTCCTGACTTACGAGGGGGACGGTTTCTTTGGCGGGAGCCTCGCCGAGCCGTACAGCTGTATTGCCGGCACCTTTCACGCCATGTACCACACAAGGCGCGGCAGCTATGACCATGAAATGGGCATCAAGGAAGGCGGCAGCATGGCAATCCTCGCAGGGGTAGGCCCTATGGGGCTTGCCGCCATCGATTACATACTCCACTGCGAAAGGCGCCCTTCCCTTCTCGTTGCAACGGGCAGAAACCGCGAAAAACTGGCCTATGCCCGGCGCGTATTGTCACCCGCCGAGGCAGATTCCGCCGGAATAAAGTTAATTTACCTCAACACAGCGGAGTTTCCCGACCCCAAAGAGGCTTTATTGCGGCTTAACTGGGGCGCCGGATACGACGACGTACTAGTTTTCGCACCCGACCCCGCCTTGGTAGAACTGGCGGATTCCATATTATGTGAAGACGGCTGCCTTAACTTTTTTGCCGGGCCTTCAGACCCCGGCTTTTCCGCAAAACTCAATTTTTACAACGTCCATTACAACAACACCCACATTGTAGGCACCTCCGGAGGAAACAGCGAGGATATGCGAGAAGTCCTTCAAATGATAGGCAAGGGGCTTATTAATCCCGCCATTTTGGTTACGCATATCGGCGGCCTGGACTCCGTTCCAGAGGCAACGTATAATCTTCCCAGCCTTCCGGGCGGAAAGAAGCTCATATATACGGGCATTTCCATGCCTTTAACCGCAATATCGGATTTTGCCGAAAAAGGCAAAACTGACCCATTCTATGCAAAGCTACATGAATTAACTGCAAAAACAAACGGCTTGTGGAACAGCGAGGCTGAAAAGTTCCTCCTGTCCCATAAAAAGGAGGCGTAACACTTGGCAACTGCAGTAATAATGCCCAAGGTAGGCATCACAGTTGAGCGGTGCCTTATCAGCAAGTGGCTGAAGAAAGTCGGCGACAAGGTTGAAATCGGCGACGTACTCTTCACCTTTGAAACGGACAAGGCCACCTTTGAGTGTGAATCCACCGCTGCGGGTGTTCTCCTGGAAGTTTTCTATGAAGAAGGCGCCGAAGTGCCAGTCCTTGAGAACGTATGCGCCATAGGCACCCCCGGTGAGGACGTGTCGGCACTGAGGCCTGCGGGAAAAAGCGCTCCTTCGAAGGAGCCTGAACCCCCTGCGCCTGCGGCATATACGGCCGAAACTAAAGAGCCCCCATCCAGCGGCCCTGCATTTGGAATCTCCCCAAGGGCAAGAAACCTGGCCGAGCGCAGCGGAGTGGACGCCGCGCTGGCGGCCCCGTCCGGCCCTCACGGGAGAATCATAGAACGCGACATACGCAGGTTAATGCTGGAGGGTCCTCCGGAAAAGACGGAGCCTCAGCCGGACAAAACGGAACCTGCGGTTCTGGAAGTTGAATATGAAGACGTCAAATTCACCGGAATTCGCCGCACAATATCCAAAACCATGTATGAATCCCTTCATTCCATGGCCCAGCTTACCCACCACCACAGCTTCGACGCCACGGCAATTCTGGAATACCGCCAAACCCTTAAAGCCAGCGGCGGAGAGCTTAGCGGCGTGACAATAGGGGACATGATATTGTTTGCCGTATCAAGGGTCCTTCTCAATCACCCGGACCTTAACGCCAATATTGTTCAGGAAAATTCACTCCGGTGCTTTAAGCATGTACACCTCGGGGTTGCGGTGGACACCCCCCGCGGCCTTATGGTACCGACCATATTCAACTGTGACGAGAAGTCACTTCTGGAAATATCCAGCGAAGTAAAAAAACTTGCCTCTTTATGCAGGGAAGGCGGTATTAGCCCGGACCTTCTCCGGGGCGGCAGCTTTACTGTTTCAAACCTGGGCAGCTTCGGCGTTGAGAGCTTTACCCCCGTTATCAATCCGCCCCAGACCGGTATACTGGGCGTATGCTCCACCGTAATGCGGCCCAGAGCCGGCAGGGACGGCAATATTGAACTTTACCCCGCCATGGGGCTAGTTTTAACCTATGACCACAGGGCAATTGACGGGGCCCCGGCGGCCAGGTTTATGTCAGAACTGTGCAAGGCTCTGGAACAGTTTCCTGCAATACTGGCGCGCTGACGTCTAACTCACCAACGCAGGAGGAAGCACATATGGAAACATTCGATTTATTAGTTATAGGCGGGGGCCCCGGCGGATACCTTGCGGCTGAAAGGGCCGCTGCGGGCGGGCTGACGGTGGCTCTTTTTGAAAAAGAAAGCCTTGGCGGCACATGCTTGAATCACGGCTGCATCCCCACAAAAACGCTCTTAAATTCCGCCAAGCTCTACCGCCATGCCACCGAAAGCGAGGCTTTTGGAGTAACGTCGGAAAATGTAAAATACGACCACGCGAAAGTCATCAGGCGCAAGGAGAAAGTGGTCAAAACCCTGGTTGGAGGCGTAGCCGCCGCTTTGGCAAGGCATAACGTGCATGTCATAAGCTCCGCCGCGAAAATTAGTTCTCGAACCAAAGAGGGCTTTGTCGTCGCCACGGAAGCCGGCGAAACGTACACAGGCCGCAGACTGTGCATTGCGACAGGGTCCGAGACGGTGATTCCTCCCATCGAAGGGCTCCGCCGGGGACTGGAAACAGGTTTCGTAGTTACAAACCGAGAACTGCTGCAAATGACGGATCTTCCCCAAAAGCTGGTGGTTATAGGCGGCGGCGTTATTGGGCTTGAGATGGCCTGTTACTTTGCTTCAATAGGCGTTAAGGTCACCGTCATCGAAATGATGGATAAGATTGCTGGCTCAATCGACAGGGATATCTGCAATTTGCTGATGAGTGAATATGCCGAAAGAGGCATGGAGTTCATGCTGTCCAGCAAGGTACTGGAAATAGCCTCAAACGCCGTCATATATGAGGAAAAGGGCGAGAAAAAGCAGGCGGAGTGCGACCTGGTTCTCCTCTCCGCCGGGCGGCGTCCCAGCGCCTCGGGCATAGGCCTTGAAACCATCGGCGTGGAGCTGGACAGGGGCGCAGTCATAACGGACAGTCACATGCAGACCAATGTGGCGGGGGTTTATGCGGTGGGCGACTGCACCGGCAGGCTAATGCTGGCCCACGCCGCGTACCGCGAAGCTGAAGTCGCGGCCAACCATATGCTTGGCATCCGCGACGAAATGCGCTACGAGTCCATAGCCTCCGTCATATATACGGACCCCGAAGTGGCAAGCGTTGGAGAAACAAAGGAAAGTGCCGAAAAACGAGGGCTGAAGTCGAAGGAAATCATTATTCCCATGGCCTACTCCGGGCGCTATGTGGCCGAAACCGAAGGCGGGAACGGCTTTGCAAAACTCATAGTGGACAGACAGAAAAACCGTCTCCTGGGCGTACACCTTGTAGGCCCCTACGCATCGGAAATCATCCTTGCCGCGGCCATTATGCTGGACATGGAACTTCCGCCCCAAAGGCTGCAAAAGCTGGTGTTTCCCCATCCGAGCGTAGGCGAAGTAATAAAAGAGGCACTTTTCAGGATATAGGAGGCTGATTACAATGCCCAAATCCCTATTCATTGACCCAGATTCCATACGTTCACCCGGCAAAATCACCTTTACGGACATCCCGGTGAACGCATACGACAAAACCATGGCGGAAGAACGGAAGCGCTATACTGACAAGGAGCTAATCAGAATCTACCGGGACATAGCCGTCCTCCGGGAATTTGAATCCATGCTGAGCCAGATAAAAACCCAGGGAGTGTACAACGGCGTCGAGACCACCTATCCCGGCCCTGCGCATCTTTCCCTGGGACAGGAGGCCGCTGCCGTCGGTCAGGCTTTTCTCCTGGGCAGGAACGACTTTATTTTTGGCAGCCACCGCAGCCACAGCGAGATTCTGGCCAAGTCCCTGTCCTGCATAGAAAAGCTGTCAGACCAGGAACTGCTGGACATAATGGAAAGCTTCCTAGACGGCAGCACCCTTCGGGCAGTGGAAAGGCTGGGCCCCGCGGGCAGCGTAAAGGAACTGGCAATACGCTTTATACTGTACGGCGCGCTGGCCGAGATTTTCGCCCGGGAAACCGGCTTTCATATGGGCATGGGCGGCTCCATGCACGCCTTTTTCCTCCCATTTGGCGTATACCCGAATAACGCCATAGTGGGCGGAAGCGCCCCCATAGCAACGGGCGCGGCCCTGTTCAAGAAGTGCAACTGTAAAGAGGGCATTGTCGTCTGCAACATCGGCGACGGCGCCCTGGGCTGCGGGCCCGTATGGGAAGCCTTCAACTTTGCCGCCATGGACCAGTTCAGGACGCTTTGGGAAGAAGGCAAAAGAGGCGGCCTGCCCATTCTCTTTAACATATTCAACAACGGCTACGGCATGGGCGGCCAGACCAGAGGGGAAACCATGGCATACGATTTCCTGGCCAGAGTGGGTGCCGGAATCACGCCAAGCCAGATGCACGCGGAGAGAATAGACGGCTATAACCCACTTGCCGTAATAGACGCCATGGAGCGCAAGCTGAAGCTTTTGCACAGCGGCGAAGGCCCGATTCTGCTCGATACCGTTACCTACCGCTTCTGCGGGCACTCCACTTCGGATCAAAACGCCTACCGCGCCAAAGTGGAAATAGAAGCCTGGCGCGCAGTAGACCCCCTTGTTACATACCGGAACGAGCTGATAGAAAACGGTATTGCATCCGAATCCGACATTGAGTCCATTCTCCAAGAGACCGCACAGCGCATGACGGCCATTTGCCGGCTTGCCGCCGACCCGGATTCTTCCCCTTATGTGGACTTCATAGCAAAACCTTTAATGCTGGAAAACCTTATGTTCTCCAATAATAAAGTGGCGGCATTTGACAGCAGGCAGCCGGAAGTGCTTGGAGAAAAAGCAGACTGCCCCAGGTATGTGCAGATTAAGCGCAAAACCAGGACCGCTTTTCTTGACGGCAAGCCTGTAAGTAAGATGAGGGCCTACAACCTTCGGGACGCCTTATTCGAGCCCATACTGGACAAGTTCTACGAGGATCCGACATTGATAGCCTACGGCGAAGATGTGAGGGACTGGGGCGGCGCCTTTGCGGTGTACAGGGATTTGGCGACGGTAATACCCTATTCCCGCCTGTTCAACGCCCCCATCTCCGAGGCTGCAATAGTGGGCACCGCCGTGGGCTACGCGATGTGCGGCGGCAGGGCAATCATCGAGCTTATGTACGCCGACTTCATCGGCCGCGCCGGGGATGAAATTTTCAACCAGCTCTCCAAATGGCAGGCCATGAGCGCGGGCATCCTGAAAATGCCCGTAGTCCTACGGGTATCGGTGGGCTCAAAATACGGCGCTCAGCACTCGCAGGACTGGACTTCCCTGTGCGCCCATATTCCAGGCTTGAAAGTGTGCTTCCCCGCGACGCCCTGGGAGGCAAAAGGCCTTATGACCGCGGCACTGAACGGCACAGACCCGGTGGTTTTCTTTGAAAGCCAGCGCATATACGACGTGGCTGAGGAGTTCAAAGAGGGCGGCGTACCTGAAGAAAGCTATGAAATTACCATTGGCGACACAAATCTGATACGCAGGGGCAACGACATAACAATCCTGACAGTCGGCGCGGCCTTGTACAGGGCATGTGAAGCGGCGAACATTCTGGGCGAAAAATACGGTATTTCCGCCGAAATAATCAATCTTCACAGCCTGGTGCCGCTGGATTATACTAAGATAATCGAGTCCGTTAAAAAGACAGGCCGTGTGGTGCTGGTTTCCGACGCCTGCGCTCGCGGTTCATTCCTAAACGACGTAGCCCAGAACATCACTTCCCTTTGTTTCGATTATCTGGACGCGCCACCCGCCCTTGTGGGTGCGAAAAACTGGATAACTCCGCCCTACGAATATGACGAATACTTCTTCCCCCAGGCAGACTGGATACTGGACGCGATAAACGAGCGTATTCTCCCGCTCAAGGGATACGTTCCCGGACAGAGCTTCACCGACGCCGAACTCATCAGAAAGGCAAAATTGGGCGTATAATCACGGGAGATTCTGAGCATCCATGAAGACCTATTTTTACTTTTCACCCTACGGGGACGCATACAGAAACCTGGCCATAGACGAGCACCTGCTGAACACCCTCAAACCAGGCGAGGCGGCGCTGCTGTTTTATATCAACCACAACGCCGTTATTATCGGGAGAAACCAGAACCCATGGCGGGAGTGCAACCTGGCTGCCCTGGAGGAGGACGGGGTTCAACTGGTGCGGCGGTGTTCCGGCGGCGGCGCCGTATATCACGACAGGGGAAACTTGAATTATTCGTTTATAGCCCACCGCGACAGATACGATGAAAAAAGGCAGGCAGGTTTAATTCTGTCTGCCCTCGCGGAATTCGGCATAAACGCCGAGGCAACCGGGCGCAATGACCTGACGGTCAACGGGTATAAGTTTTCCGGCAGCGCCTATTGCGCCCGCGGGGAAAACCGCCAGCATCACGGCACTTTGTTGATTAACAGCAACCTTTCCAAAATGCAGCGTTATCTCACCGTCTCGGCACAAAAGCTCCGCTCAAAGGGCATAAGCTCGGTCCGCTCCCGGGTGTGCAACCTGACGGAATTCTGCTCCGGCCTTACCGCTGAGGGCATTGTGGAGAAGCTAAAAAGCGCCATTGGCGGCGAGGAGCTGGCATTTACCCAGGAAGATTTTAAGGAAATCGAGCTTCTAAAAAAACGCAACGAATCCTGGGAGTGGCGCATGGGTGAAACCCCCAACTTCGACTATAGTTTTGAAAAACGCTTTTCCTGGGGAACAGTCGAGCTGTGTCTCAGCGTAGAGGGCGGCACGGTCAGCAACGCCGCCCTTTATACGGACGCTTTGGATTTCGAGCTTCCTTCAATGGTAAGCTCCATGCTTTCCGGCTGCAGATTCACCGGAAAAGACCTTTCCAATTCGCTCCCAAAAGATGATATAATATTAGGCGAACTGTCCAGGTGGCTTGGCGAAGTTATCCCTGCATAGAGTTCATTGCGTGTAAATCCCGTGCTTCAAATTTGAAGCACGGGTATATGGGTTTAATATATCAGTTCCCTCAAGGTGACTTTTATCAGCCCGTACCTGTTAGCCGGAGAATCGTCATGCGCGGCATGGGCGGGTGGGCCGGGATCAGGCATTCCTGCAAACATCTTGGCGGCAAAATCCGGGCTGAAAAACGGGTTTTCCACTAAAACACGGCGTTTGAGCGTAGACGCAATTCTTATCTCAATAGCGTTTTCTCCCACACGCAAGCAGTTTCTAAGCCTTACCATGCGGGTTGACTGGTCTGCGGCAGGCTGCGGCACGCCGTTCACGGTGACGGAGAGAATCATGTCGTCTCCCCCTTCCATAACCAGCGCCATGGGAGAAACTTTATCCAGCGTAAATATCTTTTTATAGCTGCCTATGCCGGAGACGTTTTCCATGGAGCCGGCCCCGTCCTTCTTAATCAGCTCGGCAGATACGGGCATTTCATCCCAGGGCAAAAGTTTTACGAGTCCAATTGGAAGAAGAGTCTTTCGGGGTTTTTGCGGGTCCTTCTCGTCCCCGCCCGGCCCCCAGCTTTCAATCAGCAGGTGCCAGTCGTCAAGCTGCATCACTTCCCTGCTCAGGCTGGGATAATTCCTAAGGCCCGCTCCCATGTCAGCGTGAGTCTTCACCAGAATTTTAGCTTCTCCGGGATATAAATCCAGTTTCTCCGCATTAAGTACAAAAACCTCTCCCGTCCAGGCGTCCAGGATATAGGCATTGAGGTTTTTACGCCTGTCTATAGGAATTACCCGTTCTTCCCTGGATGAGTTGAAGATAAAGTAGAATTCGGACTTGTCCTCTTCAACCCTTCGGACGTTCAGAACGCCGGGGGCGGCGTACGACAGGGCGGGCTCCACGCCCAGGGCTTTAAGCGCTGGGACGAGCTCCTGTGATGTTTTGACGATTTTGACTTTTGGCAGGCCGCAAAGATCTTTAATAATTTCCCTGAGCCGTGCATCTTTGCTCCCGTCAGAATCATAACCGGTGACAGCGCCGGGAACGCATTCCAGGAGAATAACCGGCAGTCCCTTCTCTGCAAAAGAATGTAGCTTTTTCGCAACTTCGACTGGCATTGTGTCGGCCTGCCGCACGATTACGGCGCCATACGCCGGCCCGCTCTCCGCAAGCCTTCCGTTGGGTCCAACGATACTGTTTGGATGAAGTATCGCGCCGTTTCCGCAGACATCGTAGGTATATCCCCTGTCCAGGAGTTCCGTCAGGCACGGCCTGCCGGTAACTCTGGATTTTTCATAAATCAGCAGGTCAACCTTGGCCGTTCCGTTTTGAAGCACAGCTTGGGTTCGAGAAACGTACCGGGTAAAATTATTCACCCTCTCCCAGTAGGGATGCCGCCTGCCCCAGGGGTCGGCAAAAGCGAACTGAAACGCATGCCAGCCGGGCCAATGGTTGTTTTTTCCCGAAATCTCCATATCGTAAGCGGCGCCGTGTATCACGCCCCTGTTGGCCTCGGCGGCAAAATTCCGATTGAAGGTATCCGCGGCGCTTTGCCATGTGAGCCCGTAGGCCTTCAGCAAATCGGCGCAAATCTCGTCGGAAACGAATTTCCTCCCGGTTATATGTACCCCGCCGGCAATGTTGCGGAAGTTGTCATAGTCATCGCCGAATCCCAGAGACTCGCCCTCGGCAATATCCAGGACAAGAGCGGCCTCACAGGTTTCTATGTCCTCGCCGCCGTAGGACTGGGCCCTGTATTCATATCCGAAGCTTTTGGTCCATTCTATTAAAGGCTTCAAGTGGTTTTCCAGGTACATATCCCCAAGGGTTTTATTATAATCTTCCATGACGCGCAGATGATTGCCGTTGTCCGAAACCGCAACTATGTCTGTATTCTCAACCCTGAAAAACGATGCCTGCTTCGGGCGGAGGGCTATAAAAGGCAGGTACGGCGCCAGGGAATAACCGTTCCTCTCCTTAAACCTTTTCGGCAACTCGGGAGCCCAAATGCCGGCGCTCTCAATTGAATCCTCAAAGATGGCGCCTTTGTTTTCCCGCATCAGCGAGACCAATTCCTCATCGCAGAGCAGGTTTTCCTCCCAGAAATTGATAATCGCCTCCGTTCCCGCCCTGTTGTAGTAGTTTACGGCATACATTTTGGGCGACATGGGCAGCCAGAGCTGGAAAGCCTCCATCTCCCTTCCGCTGAGGCTTTGCCCCGTCCCCCTCCGGTAAAAGGCAAACAGCAGCCAATCCCCCGGGCCGATTTCGCTGCTTTCGTTGCCTGAGGTTGGCAGCACGTTTCCGTCAACCTGGTAGTAATACTGCCTGTCTCTCAGCTTGGGCCAGTCTCCGAACTTCGTTTCATGTTCCGGAATACCGGCAGGAGTCCACTTGGCCTGACCGGTGGACGGGTCTATTACCGGAGTGACCATGTGGCTGAAATCCTGCATGGAGTCCCAATACAAGGCGACCTTGTTCCCATCAACCGAATGAACCTTCCCAACCGTTAAGGCCACGAAGGTATCCGCAAAAATATAGTCTGCCGCGTCGCCAGCATCGCTGTCGTTCGTCCTGGTTTCGGGCATGGGCAAAGGAAGCACATCGGGATTTGCAGAGCCTAGCTTCTGCCAGGCGCAGACAATGGTCTGGCCATGCGCGTCGTCATTGGGGCATATGGTATTCAACGCAGGCGGCCAGTGGGCAGTTATAGTAAAGTCAACCTTGAAATGCTCCGGAAGCTCCCTTGCCGCTTTCAGGATTACCTTCATTAAATTCCTCCAGCGGTGCGTCCCCCATCCATATTCCGCGGCGTCAAAGGACGTATATTGAGGCACCAATGCCACCTCAACTCCGCCAAAGCCGCCTTCGTAAATCTCCCTCACTTGAGACGCAACCCTTTCCGGGTCTGCCCCCGCGTCGGGAAACCACCATCTCAGCATGGGCTTTGCGTCGGTATCCGGAGATTTGAATTTTTCAAATATTGACATAGCTTTCCCACCTGTACGAAATATATAATGTATAAAATTTGTGAAACTGTTGAGCTTAATTATAAATCCCTTTCATATTTCTTCAATTGAAGGACATGACTTATTTATTAAAAGAAAATGACCAATATCCCTGTTATTTCTTAATATTCGCCTTGAGAAAAAGCGGGATTGGAGGTGCCAGGATGCGCAATATGTGGGAATATGTTGACATGAATTTAGCTCTTACGCCCTTGGAACAGGCTTTGAAGGTTTTTGCAGACTACTCCGTGGGGGATATTGGATATGCCGAATATACCGCGGCTACCGAAAACATTCTTTCAGGCTTCCCTCAGGAGCGCGATACTTTTAACAATATAACTGCGCATTTTAACGGTGACTTGTCCGCCAAGGCCACAAAAATTGAGCTGGACAGCCAAGACTTTTTTAAGAAGCTCCTGGAACAGGAGATAATCATTTGCCGCCATTGGCGGTACCTTCCGCCTTTTTTGCAGCAGCACGAGTTTATCAAAATTTTATTCCTTTACAGGGGTACGGCGACTTACCTGACCCATGGCCGCGAGCTTAACATGCGAAAGGGCGATTTGTGCATTATTGCTCCCAACACGAAACACAACATATTCTGTCATGACGATGAAAGCATCCTGATTTTCGTTGCCATGCGGCCCTCGATAATCAGGGAAGCCTTTATAGACCTGCTGTCCCACAACGATGCCCTGTCGGAGTTTTTCTTTAAGCTCCTTTATAATCGTGTCCAGGAAAGCACTCTCGTCTTCCGAACGGGATGCAGCGAGAATGTCCAATCGGCATTTGAACATATGGCTGGCGAATATAATCAGGACAGCCCCATGCGAATCCATCTGGTGAGAGACTGGCTGCGCCTGGTGCTTTCCTACGCGCTGAAAGATTGCGGAGATACCACGCTTGAATTCGATTGGCCCAGCTCGAACCTGCAGGCGAATATCACCCCAATACTCAGCTACATGCAGGCCAATTATGCGGACGCCACTCTTGAAAGCGTAGCGCAGCAGTTTTATTTTTCGGAAGCTTATCTCTCAAGGCTTATAAAGCGCGCCACTGGAATGACCTTCAGC
The DNA here is from genome assembly GCA_050944015.1 of Oscillospiraceae bacterium. GTDB lineage: Bacteria > Bacillota > Clostridia > Oscillospirales > Oscillospiraceae > DUOX01. The sequence continues at coordinate 14,237 of JBMNQG010000015.1, read as the reverse complement.
AGCCTTTTGCGCAGTATCCGCATGGACAGGGCGTCCTTGCTTCTCCGGCGCGTTGGGAACACGCCTGAACAGGTAATGCATCAGGTGGGCTATAAAGACCTATCATACTTCAGCCGCCTCTTTGAGGAGCACACCGGATATACTCCTGCCGCTTTTCTTAAACAGGAAAACCGGGATGATTAAATAATTCCCTTGAAAAAAGATAAGTTGGCATAACCGCCGCACCATATATGAAATTGTATATGCAGGCTCACTTCGGCGAGCCTGCTTTTTATTTTAAAGAAAGACTTCTTTATTTTTCAGCTTCACGCTCTTATAAATCAATACACAGGACAACGACAGTTCCATTATCAGAATAAATCCTCATGCAGTCTCTTCCGAAAACGTAGGACAGGCGATTACGGATGTTAGCCAGGCCAATATGGCGTCCCCTTTCCAAAAGCTCGTTTTTGGCTTTGTCAGGGTTGTTCAGGTACTCTAAAACTTCATCCGGTATGCCCTTGCCGTTGTCCCTTACCTCGATGCGGACATATTCCCCGGTATCTTCTGCGCTTATATATATATCTCCGTTGATTTCTCCGGTCACCTCATCCACAAGCCCGTGAAAAATACAGTTTTCGACCAGAGGCTGGATTATGTTCTTCGGAACTATTGTTTCCAAGAGTTCGTCCGGAACGTCAATGTGCAGATTGCAGTGATTCTCCGTGCGAACCTTGGCTATTATCCAATACTGCCTGACCATTTCAAGCTCCTGCGCAAGAGTGTCGGCGATGTCCATGTCCCGTATGCGCAGGGTGTTCTGTATGATTTTCATCAACGCAGAGTTTACGGCAACAACTTCGGCATTTTTGTTCTGCCGGGCCAGAGAGTTTATTATGCTCATGGTGTTGCTTATAAAGTGGGAATCTATCTGTGCTAGCAGCAGGTTGTATCTCATTTTCTGTTCGTTTGCTTCATGGAGAATCTGCTGGTTCATGTGTTCGCTAAGATTTACCAGCATTTCGTTGAAAATCCGGCTCAGCTCTCCAATTTCGTCGTCGCTTTCAACCTTCGTAAAGACCATTTCATAGCTCTCGGATACTTTCTTCATGTCCCTACTGAGAGCATGTATTGGAGATATCACCTTGTTCATAGCCGGGATAGTGGAAACAAGGGTGATAAAACAGAGAATCAGGCACATTACCATTGCGGAGAAGAATATGCTCCAGTAGCCAGAAATAAGCTTGCGGTCAGATATACAGCCCATAATCTTCCATTCGCAGGATTTTGACGTGGTAATGAAATAGTGGTTTCCGCGATACTTGACGTGGCCTTTTATTACGGCGGAATTATCATTCAGCACGGTGGTTTCATCGTACGTGTTCCCGCTCTCATAAAAGGCAACGCCCGTATAATCGGTAACGGATACGCCGTCAAAAACCGCCGACGACTTGTCAATAATTGAGACGAGGTTGGAGCAGTTGAAAAACAGCGTAAGCACATATTTGTTGGTGCCTATGTAATACGTGCAGGAATAGGCCAGGGCGCTGGAAGGCGAGGCCAGGCCCGGATCGTAAATGGTGCTGAATCCGCTGGCCTTGACGCTTTTCAGTATAGTTTTGTACCATTCTTCCTCCAAGCGCTTGTAATCCTCCTGGCGCAGGTTTATCACGGAACGGAAAATAGTCCCGCCGCTGTGCTCCAGCTGGATGCCCCGGATGCTTGAGATGGATGAATGCTGGTTGTGAAGGGCCAGGCAGACCAGGTTGAAGTTGCGCTCCGTTGGCTCGGTCCAATAGGCGTCCAGCGCCGAATTTAACTCGTCCGAACGGAGAATAAACTTTGAGAAGTCTGAATAGCCGTCCAGAACATTATCCACCTGAGCCCCCAAAGAGGCCATTGTTTTCATGCCGTCCTGCACCGCCGCCCTTCTGAGTCTCGGCAGAAGGAGGCAAAAAAGGAGTATTATAACAAGAAGCAGGCTGAAAACCTCAATTGTTATCAAGCGCCTTATGGTCTTGCGTATAATTGGGGAATTACGGTAGTTATTTATAAGGCTTCTCATTTTTCTTTTCCCCGGAGGTAGTCTGTCGGGTATTTGCCCAGCTTTTGAAAGAATACTTGACTGAAATACTGGCTTGTTTTATACCCCACCATTTCCGCCACCTCGTAGACCCTGTATTTGCCGGATTTCAGAAGCTTTTTCGCTTCGCTAATACGCAGGTTGGTTATATATTCGTTCACAGTAACCCCAAGCTCCTGCTTGAAAATGACGCTGAGCCTCCCTGGACTAAGCCCAATGTGTTCCGCTACCATGTTGATTTTCAATTTGCTGTTTCCATAGTTCTTGGCTATGTATTCTATTGCGTTGATTATCACAGGGGAGTATTTCTTGTCGTTTATCAATGAGCACATTGAGCACAGGTTTTTGTACTCGTGCAAAAGCCAAATCTCCATATCCGAGTAGCCTCCCTTGGGACAGGGATCCACCCTGTCAATAAGTCCAAGTATGTTGTAGCAGTCTTTTATTATGTGCTCAAGATCCTGCCTGCACACAGACAGGTCACCGGTTGAATTAACATAGTCCGAAAAGGCGGAGGATATTTCTTCTGGAGGTACGGGATATACGGGGCCCGAATCTACGCAGGAAGAAAACATCTCGAAAAGCCTGTGCCTTGAGGCGAACCTTTTCATGTTTCTAAGGTCCGTAATTTTTTTTGCCGTTTGAAAAAGAACTTCCAGGAGCGCGTCTCGGGAAAGCTCGTTTTTAAGCAAATACGCGTCTGTGGACAGACGCACTGCCTCCTTTGCGTATTCAAATTCGGCGAAAGCGCTGAGGATGATAAAGGAAACGGAAGAATCCTCATTGCGTATTTCACGCAGCATGGTGAGCCCGTCCATAACCGGCATCTGTATATCGGCTATAACCAAATCCGGGTGGTACTGGCGGAAGGCGGCAATCCCCTGGCGCCCATTTGCAGCCGTAGCCACAACGCGGAACCCGCAGTCTTCCCAGTCGATAAGAGACAAAATATCCTCCCGGATAGTTCGGTCGTCCTCCACAATCAGCACGGTTGTTTTTCCCGACATACGACTCCTCACCGCCAAAAGCCCATAAAATGTTAATCATATTATACCATTATAATAACAGCGTTTGAAGTGACAATTATAAAGATATAACAAAACTGTACAAAACAATCGTTTTGTATCCTTTAATTATTGGCTATTGTCTATATATAATTTAAATAAAATTGCCTAAGAACTATTTGCTATGGGGGAAAACCATGGGTGAACAATATTTGCTGACAGTAAAAAACATGTATAAAAGTTTTGGCCCAACCAAGGCTCTGGTCAACGTCGATTTCGATGTTCGCCCTGGAGAAATACACGGCCTCATAGGTGAAAACGGCTCCGGCAAGTCAACTCTGTCCTCAATTATTGCCGGCATCCAGCCTGCTGACGAGGGAACAATGGTTTTTAAAAACAACGCCTATAAGCCGACCACCCCCTTGGAAGCGGCCGAAAAAGGCATCTGCATGCTGATGCAGGAAAAGGGCACTTTCGATACCATTTCCGTGGTGGCAAATATCTTTGTAGGTAAAGAGGCGCAGTTTTGCCGGAACGGCTATCTTAATACGACCAGGATGTACGCCGCCGCCCGGCAGGCCCTTGACAACGTGGGGGCAGTACATATTGACGAGCGTACAAAAACAGAAAAGCTCTCCTTTGAAGACCAGAAGCAGGTTGAGATTGCAAGGGCGATATATTCAAAGCCGGACATCCTCATTGTCGACGAGACTACCACCGCCCTCACACGCAACGGGCGCGAGCTTCTATACGATGTTATGGGCGCTATGCGGAATGAAGGAAAAAGCGTAATATTCATTTCCCATGATCTGGATGAAGTAATATCGATTTGCGACAGAATCACGGTGCTGAGAGACGGCCATATTATCAGGACTCTGGAAAAGGATGAGTTTGACGACGGCCTGATACGCCAGCTTATGGTCGGGCGGCAAATGACTGATAACTTTTACCGCACCGATGACAAAGCCAGCAGAGATGAAATTGTCGCAATAAGAACGGAAAACCTGTGCTACGGGCAATTGAAAAACGTTAATATTCAGGTCCACTTTGGCGAGATTGTGGGGTTTGGCGGACTCACCGACTGCGGAATGCACGACTTGGGAAAGCTCCTGTTCGGCAGATACAAGCCTGAATCCGGCCGGGTAACGCTGTCCGACGGCACGACGGTAAACAGCATCCACACTGCCGTAAAAAACGGCATCGGCTATGTGTCCAAGGACAGGGATAAAGAGGCGCTCATGCTGTCCGCCAGCATTACGGACAACATTTCCGCTCCCAACCTGAAAAAACTGCAAAGGTTTGGCATCATAACCTCTAGAAAGGAAAAAAGCTTTGCCAACGACTGGGCAAGTAAGCTGTCCATAAAAATGCAGGATGTGGGCCAAAGGGTCATGTACCTTTCCGGGGGAAACAAGCAAAAGGTGTCCGTTGGAAAATGGCTGGGCTATGATCCGGACATCCTGATTTTTGACTGTCCCACCCGCGGTATAGATATTGGCGTCAAGGCCGCCATTTACCAGCTGATGATGGAATTGAAGAAACAAGGAAAGGCTATAATCATGATTTCCGAGGAGCTAATGGAGGTAATCGGCATGAGCGACAGAGTGATTACCCTGAAAAACGGGGAGGTCACCGGAGAGTTCACACGTGATGAGGGGCTGACGGAAAGTCGGCTTATCGAATACATCATTTAGGGGAAAGTTATGGAGATTAGGAAACTGAAATCGCACCTGCAGGACATACTCCCTGCCCTTTGCCTGGTTCTTGTGCTTGTTGTTTTCCAAATTGCAACCGGCGGCAAAATGCTTTCCGCCGGGAATGTAAAGCCGTTTATCAGAGAAGCTTTCACCATCCTGGTGGGCGCCTCGGGACTGGCCTTCATATTATCCCAGGGAGCTTTCGATTTTTCCATAGCTGCTAACGTTGCCTTTTCCGCCGCGCTGGGAGCCCACGCGGCTTCCATAAACATATATCTTATACTGCCGACGGTACTAATCAGCGGTTTATTTATCGGATTGTGCAACGGCGTCATATATGCGTATTTGAAGGTCAATCCTTTTATCACTACGCTGGCCATGTCCTTTGTTCTGGACGGACTGACGGTTGTCGTGCTTAGAAACGGCTCATTGAGCTGCCCCTTTGAAATTCTTCAATGGGATTCCATTGAATTGCGGCTTGCCGTTATGGTTTTGATTGCCGTGGCGGGATATATCCTCTTTGAAAAGACACGGGTGGGCAAGGAGTGCAAAATTGTTGGAACAAATCAGGAGTTCGCAAGGCTGGCGGGAGTAAACGTGGAATGGGTAAAGCTGCGCAGCTATCTTATTATGGGTGCGATTGCCGGTCTGGTGGCGTTTTTCAGCCTCATACGCTCGGCTACGGCCTCCACTTCCACAGGCGCCGGATTTACCACAAGCGCCCTGAATGCCGTCCTCCTTGGGGGTATGGCAATAACGGGCGGCAGCACCTCAAAGTTCCGCAGCGCGATTATAGGTTCCCTCGTAATGGCCTCCCTGACCCTTGGCATGAACAAATGCGGCTTGGATGTTTATGCACAGCAGATAATAGAGGGCCTGGTTTTCCTCATAGCCGTGTCCATGACATTTGACCGCAAAAACAGCCTAATTATCAAATAATTAAGCCGCAAATGCGCTGCTTAATTTAATAAAATGAAGGAGATGAAACGGATGAAAAAGGTCTTAGCGCTACTTTTGGCAATGTGTATCCTTTTTTCCCTTGCTGCATGCGGTGGCAGCTCCTCTAACGGTGGAAAGGCCTCTGACGAACCAAAAGCTCAGGAGCTGCCATCTCAGGAACCCGCCGTCAGCGGTGATGAGAGCCAGGATACTCCCCCGGCAGAGTTAAAGGAGTTTATAGTCGGCTTCCCTGAAGCGCCCGTTGAAGTCCCCGCGGTATTGGCCATTAAAATTAATACCCAAAAGGTGGTTGAGACTGCCGGCGGCACACTGAAAAACGAAATTTTTGACTTTACCCCCGAAGGAACAGTGGATGCGGTAGAAAAAATAATAGCTAACGGCGCCGACGGCGTAATTATTACCCCCTCTTCTGAATCCATAATTCCCACCGTACTGAACATGTGTGAGGAATCCGGCGTCTACTTCATCCTGTCCATGAGAACCATTGAGGATGAGAGCATCAGGGCCATGTGCGAGGCCAGCAAGTACTTCCTGGGCTGCGTCTACGAGGACGACTATGCCGCAGGCTATGCTCTCGGAAAGGCCCTTTATGAAGCCGGAGAAACTACATACGCCCTTATAGGCACCGCAGTCGGCGATACCACCGGCGATACCCGTGAGCGCGGCCTTGCAGCTGCCGCCGAGGAATTCGGCCTCACCTGCGTATCCGAGGTTCGCGCCCTTGCCCAGGCCTCAGACGCGGCCTCAGCCGTGGAGTCATTCCTTGCGGCCTATCCCGATTTGGGCGGAATAATCCGCATAGCCTCCACCGCGGCCGGCGACGTATCTGCCATATGCACGGCCCTTGAAGAGGCAGGCAAAGCCGGCGATGTGAAGTTTGTAACCATCGATGTGGACGACGAGAGTGCAGTCGAGCACTTCAAGAAGGGCACAATCACCGCAACCCTGGGCAACGCCCTGAGTCTCGACAGACTGATTGCCACATCCATTCTTGTCAACGCCATTCTCGGCACGCCTGTATCCGACAAGCCCGTGTACATCTGCATCCCCTTCCCGGTAATTACCACAGCGGATGAGCTGACAATGGATACCGTCTATACAACCAGCACCAACGGACTGTATCCCGAAGAGGTTATCCGCGAGCGCCTTCTCAAGTATTTTAATCCCGACGTAACCCTGGAATCCATCCTGGAACAGGTGGATAACTACGACCTTAACTACATAGCTTCCCTCTGGGAATAAGCAAATCTAAAAAAAGCTGACGGGGCTCTCTCTGTGGAGAGAGCCCCGTGGAAGGATTTCGTGCAATGGGCAAAAAAGTTATTAGTACAACTTTTAGATTCCTATGTGTATTGGCCCTACCCGCGGCGCTGGTTCTGCTGTTTTCCCTGCTTGCCCCTGGCTTTGGAATAAGCAGCCTGCCTCTTGTGCTTAAGCAGGCAATGATACCAACCCTAATGGGCATAGGCATGGCCTTTGGGCAGGTGGCCGGCATTTTTGACCTCAGCGTGGGGTCACGGGTGGTCCTGGCTGCAACAGTTGGAGGACTGCTGGGGAATATGTTCGGGCTGCCGGGGCTCATAGCTGGCAGTCTGCTTGGAGGCATAGTCCCGGCTGTTGTTATGGGACAGCTTTATAACGCCCTCCGCCTCCCTTCCCTGGTCCTGTCTCTTGGCTTTGTCATGATTCTAGAGATAATCACCTGTTTTGCCATGAACAATACGGGGCAGATGGCGGTGTCCCCCGATATAGCCATTCTGGGCAAAAGTCCCTGGAACTTTATTTTAGTTGCCATCTGCGGAGTCATATTTTACATATTGTTTTATCACACGAGATTCAGCTATAACGTAAGAGTGGTGGGCAATAACGAACTGCTGGCAAAAAATATGGGCATAAACATCAGGCGCACTTACTTTCTTTGTTTTTTTGTCGGCGGAATTTTCATAGGCATAGTCGGAATACTCCAGCTTTGCTATGCAAACTCGGTGAGCGCTTCGGTCCAGATGGGCAGCATGGCGCTGGTGTTCAAGCCCATGATGGGCGTTATGATAGGAATGGAACTCATGAGCCTGCTGGACAATTTCGTAATTGACATTCTGGTGGGCGAAATATGTATAAGTATAATATTCAACGGATTGATTGCGCTGGGTTTTTCGGCCACCATGCAGGACGTTGCCCTGGGAGTCTTTATGCTGATTGTAATGGCAGGTTCGGCAAACAGGGATAAGCTGTCCGCCGGAAAGCGGATTTCCCGCAGCCAAAACCTTGCCGGTCGAGCCGCCCAACTGACAAAATAGGAAAATCCAGGAAATCTAGCACTGATGTTATTGGGATTATACCAATGACATCAGTGTTTTTCAAAAAGGGAGATGTATATGATTTATTGCAGGCCTGTGAACTTGAAATGCGAATATGTAAAGGAACCTCTGGGGCTGGACATAAAAGAGCCCAGGTTAAGCTGGGAAGTTGTCTCGGACGTCCGGGGCATGGAGCAGACCGCTTATCGCGTGGAAATATTCAGGGACGGCACGAAGGTCTGGGATTCAGGAAAAGTAGAGTCCTCTCAGGTTTGGTGCTATGTGGAAAAACTAAACCCCGCATCAAGAACCCTGTATGTTTGGAAGGTTACCGTCTGGGGAAATGACGGCGTTTCCACAGGCGAGGCGGAGAGCTTCTGGGAGACGGGGCTCATGTCTCCCGGCGACTGGGTGGCCAGGTGGATTGAGCCGGAGCAGACGCCGGTTTATCATGAGCCGGAGATTGACCTTCAGGAGATGTTCGCCCAGCTGAGAAAATACGGCAAAATACCCTGTGATTACAGCAAACTCTATCCCTGCCCATACCTGAGAAAAGAGTTCACCCTGAGAAAGCCCTTAAAAAAAGCTAGGATATACGCTACGGCTCATGGTCTTTACAGGCTTGAAGTGAACGGCATATTTTTAAGCGAGGAGTTTGCACCGGGGTTTACGCCTTATGACAAGTATCTGGTCTATCAGACCATAGATGCAACGGCTGCGCTGAGGCAGGGCAAAAACGCCATTGGGGCAATTCTTGCCGACGGCTGGTATGCAGGGCGCATAGGCGGCTCAGGGGATAACGCCCAATACGGGGACATGCTGGGCCTTCTGCTCCAACTAGAAATTGAATATGAGGACGGCAGCAGGGAGACGATAGTCTCCGACGGGGGTTTTAAGTCCTCCTTCGGGCCGCTGCAGTATTCGGACATTTTCCTAGGAGAGAAATATGACGCAAGACTGGCTTTAAACGGGTGGAGCTGCCCAGGCTATGACGACAGCAGCTGGACGCATGTTTCAGAAAAAGATTATCCCATGGACAATCTTGCCGCCCAATACGGACAGCCTGTGGCGGTGAAAAAGACCATTCCAGCAGTATCGGTTATCACTACGCCCAAGGGCGAAACGGTAATTGATTTCGGCCAAGTTATCGCAGGCCGAGTACGCATGAAGGTCCGGGGTGAGAGGGGAACCGCCGTTGTTCTTGAGCACTCCGAGGTGCTGGACGAGAACGGCAACTTTCTGAATAACATATTTGGCCGTTATAAGGACCAAATGGACGTTTACATACTCAGCGGCCAGGGGGATGAGGAATATGTCCCCATGTTCACCTTCCACGGTTTCAGGTATGTGCGGGTAACGGGCTACCCCGGCCGGCCGGAGCTATCCTGCTTTTCCGCCCAGGTGCTCACGACCGATATGGGGGAAACTGGAAGCTTTGAATGTTCAAACATGGACTTGAACAGGCTTCAGCAGAACATATATTGGAGCCTGGTGGGAAATACGCTCTCAATTCCCACCGACTGCCCCCAGAGAGAACGTGCCGGCTGGACCGGAGACGCCCAGATTATCACTCCAACCCTGTGCTTTAATCTTGACGCCCCAGCCTTTTTGGGCCGCTATCTGCGCATGATGCGCATGGAGCAGCTTGAAGACGGGCAGGTACCCATAGTAATCCCCTTCATCCCAAGCTACCACGGCAGCGCCGACATGCCCTTTGCCCCTGCACTGCCAGGAAACGAGACTTCCGCCGGATGGGGGGACGCCTGCACCATCATACCCTGGGCGCTTTACAACATTTACGGTGACATCCGCTTCTTAAGGGACAACTATGAAATGATGCGCAGGTGGGTGGAGTATATAAAAACTATCGCTGAAAACTATAACCCCGACGATATTGGCGAGATTACGCCGGAGCGCAGGGAGCGCTTGAAGTACCTGTGGAACGCCAACTTCCATTTTGGAGACTGGCTTGCCCCCAGCGTGAGCCTCAATCCCGAAACAGGAGAAGTTGACATGGAGCGCAGCGCGGTTCTCACCATGCATTATGTGCCCGCAGCCTTCTTCGCCCGTTCTACGGAATTGCTCTGCAAGGCCGCAGAAATCCTTGGTTACAGGGAAGATTACGAGAAATATAAGGAGCTCCACGAAAAGATTAAGGACGCCTTTGCCTACGAGTACATAGACGAAAAGGGCCGGCTAAAGGTTGATATGCAGGGATTTCACGTGCTGGCGCTGCATTTCGGCCTTGTGCCCCAGGAGCACTGCCAGGCTGTGGCCCGCCGGCTGGTGGAACTTATCGAGGAAAACGGTGACCGGCTGGATACGGGCTTTGTGTCCGTACCCTACCTGCTTGACGTCCTGCAGGACAACGGATATCTGGATAAGGCCTACACCCTATTATATCAGGACGAATGCCCCTCCTGGCTTTATGAGGTACGCAAGGGTGCCACCACCATTTGGGAGTCCTGGCAAGGCATCCTGCCCAACGGCAAGGTGGGCAAGGACTCCTTCAACCACTTTGCCTTCGGATGCGTAGGCGACTGGATGTACCGGAACCTGTTGGGGATCAGGATGTGTGACGAAGGATATAAAAAAATAATTATAAGTCCCCTGCCGGACAGCGGGCTTAAGTGGGTAAAGGGCTCATATCATTCGGTATATGGGAAAATATCAGTAGATTTTAATCTTGAAAAGCAAGCCCTGAGCGTCCATATTCCCGCAAATACAGCCGCAGAGGTCTGGATTCCCGGCGCCAATGTGACTGAAAACGGAATTGAGGCCGAAAAAGTTGACGGTGTGAGAGAGGTAAAAAGCATCGGCAACTGGTCTGTTGTAACCGTGGGTTCGGGGTATTATGACTTCAGTTTTCAGTTCGATAGTTGCTTTATTAGTGGTACAAAATAAATAACAACGAAAACAACGAAAAATCGTCGAATATCTCTCCAAGCTTCACAAAACGGCTATGGAGAGATATTGCTTTTTTATCAAATATGTCCATCAACATTTTAAATATATGTCAAATTAGTCTGCGGAATTAGTCATCTCATTCAATTGTGCCTGGCAATACCATGGGATAAAATTGGTTGGTAGTACACACATTTATTTTTCTATTGGAAAGGGTGAAAAAATGGAAAGGATAGGTAAACTCCTGTGTCTGATTCTTGCTTTCCTTATGTTGTTTGGCGTCTTCGCCGGCTGCGGCGGTAAAAAGGAAACAGACGGCTCTGCCCCTCAGGAAACTCCGGAGCCTGCAGAACCGTCCCCCGTTGTGGAAGAGACCGAAGTGCCGGAAAAAGAAAAAATAACCTTCCCCCTGGCAGAAACGTTGGAATTGACCATAGCGCTCCCCATTGCCCCCTTTGCAAACGCCCTGATAACCGAACTTTATGACTGGACTCTGTTCAAGGAGATGGAGAAAATCACAAATGTGCACTGGGAAGGGCAGCTCCACCCAGCCCTTCACGCCACAGACACCTTCAGCATGATGATAACCTCCGGAGACTGGCCGGACGTCATGGCAAACCTGGACATGGTAACTAAGAACGGAAACTACCAGTGTTGTAAGGACGAGGTAATAATAGAACTTACAGACCTAGTCAAGGAATATGCTCCCCATGTCTGGGAACTTATAGCTTCGGACACCGATTTGGCCCTGAACCTCATGTATGAGGCCGAAGACGGCGAGAACATCCTGCTGAACTTCCCTATGGTAAACGAGATACCTAGCACCAACCAGGAATCCGGCCTGCAGTACAGAGGCGACTGGCTGGACGAGCTTGGCATGGAAGTCCCCGAAACCATTTCCGAGTTTGAAGCCGTCCTCGAGGCATTTAAGGTCAACTATAATTCCATGTATTATATAGGAAACACTTATGACGGGCTTCCGATTTCCAGCGCTTTTAACGTTAGGATAAACTACGATGAAATTGCAGCCGAAGGCGTTGGCTTCCCGCTTTATGTCAGGGACGGCAAGGTAGTCTGCGGCCTGCTTCAGGACGAATTTCTTGAGTACCTCACCCTTGCCAACAAGTGGTACAAGGCGGGATACATACACCCCGACTTCTATACCGGCATTTCGGCCAACATTGACGCCGAACCCGGCCGCATTGAAAGCGGAGAATTTGGCGCCTACACCGCCGGCCTGTCCACCTTCTCTTTTATAAACGACACCTTCAAGGAAAACGGATCAGGCGCCTACATGGTCGCCGGCCCCTACCTGATGAACGACAATCGGGACCAAAGGCATCTGGATGCTGTCAGGCACAAAATGCGGAACCGCTGCTGGACCATTTCCACCAAATGCCAATACCCCGAAATAGTTTGCGCCTGGGTAGACTACCTGTTCACCGACGAAGGTTACATCCTCTATAACTACGGCGTTGAAAACGAACACTTCTATTACAACGAAAAGGACGAGCCCACCCTCAATGACTTTATTCTGAAGAACCCCGACGGCCTCCCGCCCATCATGACGGAATACGTATATACCAATAACGAGGCCAGCCATGTTCCCGGAAGGCTGCTGCTCTCCAAGACCCTTGCCGGCTATGACGAGGAAGTCCTGGCCGCCCGTGAGGTATGGCTGGACTCCTTGCACAGTTCCGACTGGGTTATCCCCAGGGCGGTCACTTTGAATGACGAAGAAAATGAGATTTACAACAGCATTTTCGGCGATATATTGACCTACTTCCAGGAACTGAATCTGTCTTTTGTCACCGGAGCTGTCAGCCTTGACGAGTTCGACGCCTACAGGCAGCAACTTATAGAAATGGGCATGGACACCATTGTGGAGCTTTACCAAAACGCCTACGACAGGTACTTGCAGCGCGTTGCAGCCTTAAAAGGTTAACTCTCGTCTCCAGCTTATTTTGTAATTGCAGTTGAAACATACTGCAATAAGCACTGAATAATTAAAGCAGGCAGCCGCACAGGCTGTCTGCCCTTTTTTGCTCTTATGCGTTAATTATACGTACAGCTTGTCGGAGGCGTTTATGCCGGCGGAGCTGCTTTCCCTGCTGTATCTGCGATTATCTTCCTTAAGCTTGAACCTGGCAATCATGTTTTTAAGAAGGTTTGACTGGTTGGTGAGCTCCTGGCTGCCGATTGGTTTATCTGCACTATAATGGAATTCATGCTAGTAATCAGGTCTTCCATACTGTCCTTCAGCTTTTTGAACTGCCCTTCATATTCTTTTACCAGCTCAACCCTTAAATCCCCGTGGGCAAGGCTTCCCCGTGGGCAAGGCTCTTAAGGACATTGGAAATTTCATCAATATAGCCCTGGTAATTCACCAGCTTTTCAATGGTCCGGTTGAAGGCGTTGGCAAGCCGCCCCACCTCGTCCTTGGTTCGCACGAGAAGTTCCACGTCAAAGCTGCCCTCGGCGATTTGCTGGGCGACGCGGGTAACCTTTTTTATGGGCCTTGAAATCCCGTTGCTTATAAGATAAACAATCAGGGCGACAACAGGCAACATGAATACGGCAAGCATCGCCAGCGACCTGATAGTGGACGTGACGCCATCATTCAAGACATTTTTAACGGATTCAATAGGCACGCCGACAAAGTAAACGCCTATTACCTGCCCGTTAGCGTCGAACATGGGGGTATATCCCGTCATATACAAAGAGCCCAGAATATCGGCCTCTCCAAAATAGCTGTTCCCCTTTGAAACAGCCTGATAGGCCTGCCCGCTTCTGTCAAGCTCCGTGCCCACCGCTCTTTCGCCCTTGCTGTCCTTAACTGTAGTGAGCACCCTGACGAAGCGGTTACTGTCCCTGGCAAAGATGGTGGCGTGGACGCCCATGTCCTGCGAGAACCTGTCTATGTACTCGAATTCTCCGTCTATAGCCTGGCGGTTTTTATCAACCAACTGCCCCTCGGAGCCCAGGCTGAATCCCCCGAACTTTTGGTCCATATAGGTTATTAGCATGTTATTGGCGCTGGTCAATTTGTCCGTAACCAGGGATTGGATAATATCCTCGGTAACGTCAAAGCTGCGGCTGAGTCCAAGCGTTAAAGCGAGTAAAGATGTCAAAACTACTATGCAAAGAATTACCAAAACCAGCTTCGCCTTCAGGCTCTTCATACCTTTCCCCTTTCGCGCTATTTATACCGTTTTTCTTTTTTCAGTTTATATTGCTATATAAAATGTATCGTCACAATTTGTAAGGGAATTACTCATGTGCAAAAATTGTTCTAGTTCAGGCAAAAACTCTG
>JBMNQG010000014.1:0-39848 GCA_050944015.1 Oscillospiraceae bacterium | reverse complement strand
CTCGGAGGAGGCGGAGAGGTTTAGAGACGTTGCCATTGAATTCAGGGCCATCGGCGACTGCGTCCGGGCCAAAAACGTCCGTGAAGCCATCAGGGGCGGTTTTGACTTCGCCATGCAAATCTAGGCGGGAGTGTGAAATATGTATTTAGGCATTTTGGTGTGTCTGATACTTGGTGTATTGGCGACCTGGCTGGGCGGACTTCAGCGATTTGTAGGCGCTCCGATGATTGGGTTGTTTCTGGGCATTATCGTATCCAATTTTCTGCCCGGCAGGTTCATACAGTCCTCAAAATCGGGTGCGGCCTTTTCCTCTAAATACCTGCTGAAGCTTGGAATTATTCTGGCCGGGGGCACCCTCAGTTTTAACGCCATAATAGGAGCCGGCCTGTCTGCCCTTCCACTGATAATTTTCAACATATGCCTCTCTTTTGCCGGCGCACTTTTCCTTGGCAGGCTCCTGGGCGTATCCCCAAAGACGGGGGTGCTGGTTGGCGGCGGAACGGCAATTTGCGGCGGCACCGCCATCGCGACGCTGCACCCCGTAGTCAAGTCCGACGAGGAGGAAATGGCCTATGCCATGACCGCCATCTTCCTGTTTGACATTCTGGCCGCCATCATGTGGCCATATGCGGCCCGCGCCTTGTCCCTCACTCCGGAGCAGTACGGCATGCTGGGAGGCCTGGCAATCAGCGACACCTCCAGCGTCACGGCGGCCGGAGAGACTTTCAACGCCCTGATGGGAAGCGCCGCCGAAACGCTTATCAACGGCGAAGTGATGACCGCCGGGGCCATCGCCATAGTGGTAAAGCTGACCCGCACGGTAATGCTTGTGTTCGTGGTTATCGCGGTTATGCTGGCCACCATGATTAAAGGCAAAAAGTCCGGAGAAACTCCGGCAAACGACGGCTCTTTTTTAAAGCGGGCGGTTAAATCCTTCCCCCTGTTCGTGCTCGGCTTTCTTGCAATGGCCCTAATCAACACTTTCGCTAATTTTGGGACCGTCGATCTTGGCTTCATAACCCTGGGCAAGCTGCTGTCAAAGGGGTACAAGTATTTCATTACCGTGGCGCTGGTGGGCGTGGGATACAAGATAAAACTCGGCGATTTGTTCAAGAAGGGCGCCAAACCAATTGTTTTGGGCGGCTTTACCTGGGCATTGATAGCCGCAAGCACTCTTACATACGTGCTTGTGTTTATGTAAAGAGCCAGATATTAAAAATACAAGACCTGCTTCACTGCAGGTCTTGTATTTTTTCTTGAGTTTTTTCTTCCAAAAAATCCATGAACAACTGCAAACTGGGGTTGGTGGATGACTTGTTCCACACCGCAGCATGGGCGATTTCCGCCGCTTCGTCGGGAATAGGAGTAACCTGCAAATCCTCATAGTGATGACAGTTGAAATAGTTTTCTGGCAGCACCATGGTGGCCATGCCCGCCTGGGCCAGCACAAAGGAGGCAGGAATAGAATCCACGGTTATAATATCCGGCTCAAGATTCAGGTTGCTTAGGCCCTTCAGTATCCTTGTGCGGCCCCTGGGTTTGCCGCTGACAAGCACGAGACTGTATCTTTCTATAACATCCCTGCAGCTTTTAATCTCGTCATTTTTTTCGTGGATCAGCACAAGCCTGTCAGTATGGACAATCCTGTAGGAAAGCTCCGGCGGCAGGCTTTCATTGTGCCTGAGCACAATAAAGGCAACATCAATATCATTCTGAGTGAGCAAATCTATGCATTCGGCGAACTGCATCTGCTGAAAGCCCAGCTTGATATTGGAATATTCCCTGGAGAAACCGGCAATGGCCTCTGTAACTCCCGTGCTCTCAAAATGGTCCTCGGTAACGTCAAATCCTATTTCCAGGTATCCGCCCTCACTGGAGATATGCACCCCGCTCGTGGCTTTCCTCTGCAGTTCAGCCGCCGAATTCAATACGTTTTGGGCGCTCTCGATAAGAGCGCTTCCAACAGGGGTGAGATACACCCGCCGGCGGTCCCGGACAAACAGGTTAACCCCCAGTTCCCGCTCCAGCTCTGCTATCTGGTAACTAAGGGCAGGCTGTGAGATATACAGGGATTCAGCCGCTCTGCTAAAGTTCAGATGTTTCGCCACGGTTAAAAAATACTGCAGTTGTTTTAATTCCAAGCCAAATCCCTCCGTCTTTTCTGTTTTATATAAGTCATTATATTGCTTTACTACTTTTTTTACAAGCATATATAATTTATGACATTAATTTCCTTCCCCGCGAAGCGTTTCCAAAATAAAAGCGCCCGCCGTTTTTTGTGGCGGGCGCCTGGCTGGACTATGTAACTTTATTTGAAAACTACCTTTGTTAGGTCGGGATGTATCGGGTCGCCGGTGTCACAGCTTGCGATGTAGTCGCGATACGCCACTGCGGAATAGCCCTCAAACAAAGGAATCTGGTACACGTTCTCGTAAAGGAGCGTCTGGACCTTTTCGTAGGCTTTGGCGCGAGTCTCGTCATCGACCGAGAATTGTCCCTCGACCAGTGCGGCGTAGAGCTCATCGTCGTGGCACTCGGCCAGAGCAAAGCCGCCGCCCTGCTTAGTGGTGTTGAATGACTGATCGGGGTCGAGAGCGGTGATGGACATGTCGTAAATGCCCATGTCGCACTCGGGCACGCCGTTGTTGTTGATTCCGCGCATCATTGCGATGGCCGTGGGCTGGTCGTAAGTCTCGACTATGCAGTTAATGCCCACATCCGCCAGCATTGCCTGGATGGCCTCGACAATCTTGGGATAATTGCCGGCGGAAACGGTGATCAGCTTCAGGGTGATGTCGCCGTCGTTATAGCCGGCTTCCTTAAGCAGCTGGCGGGACAGCTCGGGATCGTATTCCCAGCCTGGAGTCTCTATACGGTACTTGACGCCTGTGGCCAGGTGAGAGGTTGCAGGTTTGCTCAGTATTCCGAAGGACATGTCGGCCACCGCCTGTATATCGATGGCGTGGGCAATTGCCTTGCGGACTTCATACTTGGAGAGGTCGGGATGCAGGTCGTACATGCAGAGGATGTACTCGCGGACCTGGGGTACAATTTCAAGGTTGGTATGGTCCACTTCGCCGTTCATAATCCTCTTGGCGTCGGACTCGCTCATCTCATAAATGACGTCAAGCACGCCGTTTTCGTAGTCAATCATCATTGTGGTAGGCTCTGAATATTGGCAAATTGTGACCTGAGTAAAGGAGGGAAGCTCGCCCCAGTAGTTCTCATTAATGGTGAAGATCTGGCGGTCGCCGGAAATGTTTTCTACCAGTTTAAACGGGCCGGTTCCGTTGGGCTTGTCCCAGAAGGCCTCGTCGCCCGTGGACTCCACATAGCTCTTGCAGAGTATGGAAGCATAGAAAGTCGCAAGGAAGTTCAGAGCGTTGCCGGTGGGTTTTTTGGTAACAAGACGGAATTCGTAGTCGTTAATTATCTCGCACTTATCCCAGTCATAAACATCAAAGGAAGAGGCAGTACGTGAACCGCTGTTAATTATGCGCTGAAGTGTAAAGAACACGTCTTCGGCGGTCAGATGCTCGCCGTTATGGAAATAGACGTTGTCGCGTATCTTCATGTACAGCGTGGTGTCGTCTTCATATTTCCATTCGGTTGCCAGTTCGGGAAGGATTTCGCCTGTTTCTCTGTCAATGCTTACAAGTGTGTTATACTCCAGAAGAATGCCGGGAACGCTGGAAACGTTGGCAGGGTCCAGCTGCTGCACCGCAGGCTGTGTGGTGCCGATGGTAAGGGTTCCTTCGGCGGTCTTGCGCTCGTAAATGGTATCGCTGGTTGACTCCACCTTTTTGGCGGGATCATCAACATTGGTATCCACGTTGCTTGTATCGGGCTCGCTTGCGCTGTCGTTTGAGCTTTTGCCCTTTCCTCCGCAGGCTCCCATCAAAGAGAGAACAAGGCAAAGAGCAAGGAGTATACTGATTAGCCTTAACTTGCGTTTCATCTTTTTTCCTCCTATGTTTTTTCTTCCGATTTATTTATTTCCAGCACAGACGCGAAAGCGCCTGATACCTACTACTGGTTGGAATGTACCTCTGCCAGCTCACGCACACGGTGGCAGGCGACAAAATGGTTGGGTTCTATTTCTTCCATCCTGGGAGATTCATTCCTGCAGACGTCGCAGGCATAAAGACAACGGTTTGCAAATCGGCAGCCTGGTTTAGGCTCAATAGGAGAGGTAATCTCTCCCTGCAGGATAATCCTCTTTCGCCTGTTTCTCAAAGACGGCACGGGTATTGCAGACAACAGCCCCTGAGTATACGGGTGCGTGGGCTTTTTAAAAAGCTCCTTGGCGTTGCATTTCTCAACTACCGTACCCAGATACATGACCATTATGTCGTCTGAAATATGCCTTACCACAGACAGGTCATGGGTTATGAAAATATAGGTCAGATTCTGAAACGCCTGCAAATCCTGAAGCAGGTTCAATATCTGAGCCTGTATGGAAACGTCAAGGGCGGAAACTGGCTCGTCGCAGACGACGAATTTGGGGTTCAGCGCCAGGGCTCTGGCGATGCCCACGCGCTGGCGTCTGCCTCCGTCCAGTTCGTGGGGATAGGACATGATAAGCCTGTCCGCAAGACCCACAGTTTCCATCAGTTCGTCAACCCGGGTTCTCAGTTCCTCTTTATTCTTGCAGGCATTAAATATCTTCAAAGGTTCCGCTATGAGCTCGGACACGCAGAACCGGGGATTCAGGGACGAATACGGGTCCTGGAATATCATCTGCATGTCCTTGCGCAGGCTGCGCCGCTCCTTCGGCTTCAGTCTGGTTATGTCCCTGCCTTCAAATATTATCGTTCCGTCAGTAGGTTCCAGAAGCCCCAGAATCAATCTTCCCAGGGTGCTCTTGCCGCAGCCGGATTCGCCCACAACTCCAAGGGTTTTGCCGGCTTCTATGGTGAAAGACACGTCGTCCACGGCGTGGAGCATACCCGCGGGAGTTTTAAAGTATTTTTTCAGTCCCCTGACTTCCAAAAGGTTACTCAACTGCGGCACCTCCCTTATTGCAGAGGTGGCATTTTACAATATGTCCGGGGCTGATCTCAACCGCTGCGGGGTTAACCGTCTCGCACTTTTCCCCGGCCAGGGTGCAGCGGGGTGCGAATTTGCAGCCCTTGGGCAAATTGGAGGGGTCCGGCATCAGGCCCGGTATGGGCTGAAGCCTGTCCACATCCTCGTCCAGCGAAGGTATGGAATTGAACAGTCCCCTGGTATAGGGATGTGACGTTCTTTCAAATATGTCCTCCAGTGTTCCGTATTCCACTATTTCGCCGGCATACATAATGGCCACCTTATCGCATATTTCAGCCACAACTCCTAGGTCATGGGTTATAAGTATCATGGAGGTCCCAATCTCTTTCTTGAGATTGTTCATCAACTCCAATACCTGGGCCTGTATGGTAACATCCAGAGCCGTGGTAGGCTCGTCGGCAATGAGCAGCTGCGGGCTGCAGGCAAGGGCGATCGCTATAACCACACGCTGCTTCATGCCGCCCGAAAACTGGTGGGGATAATCCTGCCCCCTCTCGGGAGGAATGCCCACCATCTCCAGCATTTTAAGAGCGCGGGCTATGGATTCCGTACGGCTGCATTTGGTATGAAGCCGGATAATTTCCGCTATCTGCTCGTCAACCTTGATTATGGGGTTTAGGGCGGTCATTGGGTCCTGGAATATCATGGCGATCTTTTGGCCTCTGATTTTTCTCATCTCAGCCTCAGGTTTCTCCAGCAGGTTTTCACCTTCCATAATTATCTGGCCGGAAGTTATCTCTCCGGGGGGATCGGGAATCAGCCTCAGGATACCCAATGCCGTGGTGGTCTTGCCAGCGCCCGTTTCCCCAACAAGCCCTAAGGTGTCTCCCTTATCCAGTGTCAGGTTTATTCCGTTTACGGCTTCCACAATGCCGTCGTCTGTTTTGTATCGTATGTACAGATCCTTTATTTCAAGAAGCTTGCTCACATTATGCCTCCTATCTCTTCAAGCGGGGGTCCATGGCGTCCCTTAAGCCGTCGCCAAGAAGATTGAAGGCAATAAGGGTAATCATTATTGCCAGGCCTGGGAAAATCACTATTGGGTAGAAGTCCCGAATAAACTCGCGGCCCGCGGCAAGAATCGAACCCCACTCAGGCGTAGGTGGCTGAACACCAAGGCCGATAAAGCTCAAACTTGAAATAATCAAAATTGCATTGGCTATGCGGAGAGTCGCGTTAACAATGATTGCTGACAGGGTGTTGGGAATAATGTGGCGGAATATAATCCTCGAGTGTGTGGCACCGCAGGTTATGGCCGCCTCCACAAATTCCTGGTCCTTGACCGTCAGAACCGCCGAATTCATGATTCTGGCAAACTGAGGTATAGAACCGACGGCAATCGATATGGATGCGTTCTGAATTCCGGAGCCCAGAGCCGCGGATATGGATACCGCCAGCAAAAAGCCCGGAATGCCCATGATTATGTCCATAATGCGCATGATTATGGTATCGCACCTGCCGCCAAAGTAAGCGGCCATAGCGCCCAAAATACAGCCAATTACCATGGCCATTGCCACGGCCGAAACCGATACTAGAAGGGATACCTGCCCTCCCTTAAGGACACGGCTGAAAATATCTCTTCCAAAGTTGTCAGTACCCATCAGGTGTTCGGCGCTTGGATATGCAAAGCGGTTCGAATAGTTCTGAGCCGCGTAATCATACGGAGCTAAATAGTCGGCAAACGCGGTGGATAGGACAAGGATAATAATTACGAACAGAGATATCATGGCCAGCTTATTCCGGCGCAGGCGCTTCCAAACATCCTTCCACTGGCTTTGCTTTTTCCTCTTTGTCGGGCTGGCCTTCTTTGACATGCTAGTGCTCATTTAACCACCCCCGCCTCAACAGTTTCCCGGGCTTCTTCCTTCTTTCTCTTTCTCTTCCCGCGGTCGCCGGCATACTGCGCCTTTATGCGAGGATCAATATAGGCGTAAAGTATGTCCACAATAAGGTTCAGGAAGCAAACTGTAATCGCAAGTATAAGAACGCTGCCCTGAACGACCGGGAAGTTTTTCTGCGTAATGGCAGTCATCATAAGAGAGCCCAGCCCAGGAATGGAAAACACCGCTTCAACTACCATGGCTCCGCCCACAATAAAGCCCATCTGAAGTCCCACAACCGTGACAACGGGAATCAGGGCGTTTCTGAGGGCATGCTTGCGGATAACAGTAACCTCGCCCAGACCTTTCGCTCTGGCAGTACGGATATAGTCCTGGCGAATAACGTCTAGCATCGAGGATCTGGTAGTCCGACATATAACCGCCACAGGCGAAAGCCCCAGTGTCAGGCTGGGAAGTATCCAGTGCTTCCAGGAAGCAAGTCCCGAGGCGGGGAACCAGCCAAGGTTGAGGGAAAAAATAATTATAGCCATCAGGCCCAGCCAGAAAGGTGGCATGGAGGCAAAAAACATGGCTATAACGGTGACTATGTAATCTATGACCGAATACTGTTTAGTCGCCGATATTATTCCAAATGGGACACCTATCACCACCGAAATAATGATACTTATCACTGCCAGTTTCACCGACACCGGGTAGCGCTCCATAACCTCGTCTTTTACAGGGCGCTTGGTCTGATAGGATATTCCCAGGTCAAATTCAGTGACAAGTCCCTTCAAATAGTTGAAAAACTGAACTGGCAGGGGCTTATCCAGACCAAGTTCAGCTTTCTTTGCTTCGTACTGCTCTTGTGTAGCATCAGCAGGGAGCAGAGCCGCAACAGGATCACCAGATATCTGATTAATACAGAATACAATCAGTATCACACCAAAAAGCACAGGTATCATAAGCCATAACCTGCGGAGGATGAATTTGACCAATATGCTCCACCTCTCGGAATATGTCAAAATAGTTAAGTTTATGTCAATTATAAATTAAGTGACTGTTGCGGGTCAACCGCCTTTGCTTTAACCGTTTATAGAATTTGTCAATTATCAATATAGAAAAATTAAATTAAATGTTAATTCTTACGAGAGCTTTATCGGCTCCGATAACGCAAGCTGTTTCAGCTCCTCAAACCTCTCATCGGTTTGGGGATTCAGCGCTTTAAGTTCATTCCCCCTTCCCAAATGTTCCAGCTTGCTCTCTCCAAGATTGTTATATTTTAAAAGCTCCACCTGGTCGCCCGCCAGATTAAGCACATCCCTCGCGTAACGGGCCAGAGCTGCGACCTCCTCATTGCTGTCGTTATAACCCGGTATTAAGGGAATCCGCACGACAAGATTTGCCGTTTCAGCTGCTTTTTTGGCATTTTCAAGTATTAATGCATTATCTACACCCGTCCCCTGCCTGTGCTTTTCCGGGTCCAGGCACTTGATGTCGTAATATACCAAATCCGTGTATTCCAGCAGGCTCTTTAATATCTCCCATTTGCAAAATCCGCAGGTTTCAATTACCGTATGCAGGCCTTCCTCTTTTGCCAGGCGAAGCAGCTCCAAGGAAAAACCGGGTTGCATGGTGAGCTCGCCGCCGGAAAGGGTAAGGCCGCCCCCTGAATTCTTATACATTGCCCTGTCCCTCAGAACTACCTGCAAAATCTCCCGGGCCTCCATCTCCTGCCCCGCCACAGTCCTGGCTCCGGTGGGGCAGGTTTTTCCCTGCCTGCAGCGGCCGCATCCCCTGCACAGTTTTTTGTTAAACATTAAAACCGGCTCTCTTGACTGGGATTCCGGGTTCTGGCACCAGAAGCATCTCAGGGGGCAGCCTTTCAAAAAAACGGTTGTGCGAATTCCCGGGCCGTCATGGGTGGAAAACCTCTGGATATTGAATACTGTGCCCGTCATTTTAATCCCCCTAGTACAGCTGGTGCTCCGTGCGCTGGATTATATCGTCCTGGATGGCTTCGCTGAGCTCAACCCAAAAGGCGCTGTAGCCAGCCACCCTGACTATCAGGTTGCGATATTTTTCCGGATGGGCTTTTGCATCAAGGAGCTTCGCCCTGTCGACCACGTTGAACTGCACATGCTTGCCGCCATAGTCCTCAAAATACGTCTGGATAAGGGCCAGGAGCTTCTCCCGGTCGCTTTGGGTTTTGAGGGATGAAGGCAGAAACTTCATGTTCAGCAGTGTGCCGAAAATTCTGTCGTGATGGATTTTCCCGGCGGAGGCCAGCACCGCCGTGGGCCCGTTTTTATCCATGCCGTGGCAGGGGGATACGGCGCCGTCCACCAAAGATTTGCCCGCGTTCCGGCCGTTAGGCAAAGCCCCCGTGTTTTCACCCATCGGCCCGTGGAAGGAAAGGTTGTGTGGCGCGCATTCATAGCGGGAGCCGTATGGCCCTTCAATCTGCTGTCCCGTTTCGCAAAGCCAGTCATATATCTCTGCGGCTATATCATCCACATACTCGTCGTCGTTCCCGAACTTTGGCGCTGAAAGCAGCTCAATCTGGATATCTTCGTATCCCTTAAAGTCGTTTTTAAGCGCTTCCATCAGCTGGGCGGGGGTGACGGTTTTTTTATCGTACACGCAGTACTTAATTGCCGCCAGGGAATCCGCCACTTCAATGACGCCCACCGGGAGAGTGTACATGGAAGAAATCTTATGATAGCGTACGCTGTCGGCAAAACTGGGCCTGCCCTTGGCGATGCAGTCGTCCAGAAATATGCTGGAAAACAGGTCCGGCAGCTTTTCCACCCGATAAATTCGGGCGTAGTTCAGGTACTCCGCCGCCTTTTCAATTACGGCTTTGCATTGGAGCTTATATGCCTCCCACAGCTCCCCGTAGCTGGAAAAGTCCTCAAAATTACCCGTTTCAATGCCCAGCTTTTTTCCGGAAACCGGGTCAATGCCGTTATAAAGGGTCATTTCAAGCACCTTGGCCATGTTGACAATCAACGGCCAGGTGGGGGCGTATTTGCCGGGCACGACGGTAAGGACGCAGCCTGCCAAAGCGTAGTTCATGGCGTCCTCATGGGTGACCCCTTTCGACTCAAGATACCGGATGGAGGAGGCGTCTCCAAAAAACGCGGGAAATCCCATGCCCAGGGAGCAGACTTCTATGGCCCTGAGGGCAAAATCTCTGTTCATGTTTTTGTGGTAACGCACCGATAAGGTGGGGTGGGGTATGCGGGTTCTCTCCGCCGCATCAAGCCACAAAAAACTCAGCTCGTTGACAGCGTCCGAACCGTCGCCGTGCTGCCCGCCAAGAGTACAGTTGGCAAATTGGGTCCAGCCCGAGACCATCCTGCGGATGGTGGTATCAGCAAAATCCCGGCGGCATGAAAACTTAACTCTCAGGCACTCCAGGATTTCCAGAGCCTTTTCCCTGTCAAGAACCCCGGCTTCAATATCAGCCTTGTAGTATGGGTAAAGATACTGGTCAACCCTTCCCAGGCTTACTCCAGCGGCAAGGGTCTCCCAATACACCATGAGGTAGGTAAACCACATGTTCTGCACAGCCTCATGAAAACTCCCCGCCGGATATTCCGGAACTTTACGGCATATTCTCGCCAGCTCCAGGAGCTCCTCCCTCCTGCCCTCCGGCGCGCTCTCGGCCATCTTCTCCGCCAGGTCGGCATAGCGGTTGGAAAACCTTATGGCGGCCAAAAGCTCCCGTTTTATTGCCGAGTAAAATTGCTCCTTTACCAGCCTCTCATTGGTGTAGCCCTTAAGCCGGGCCATTGCCTGATCGATTTCCTCGACAATTCCCCTGTACCCCAGACGAAGAGCCTTTTCAAAGTCCAGCACGTTCCAGCCCCGCTGGGACTGGACCCCTCCGTCAGACCCCAGCAACCAGGCTCCAAACTCGCTGGTGTCGGCCACCCATTTTTTCCAACTGTCCCCCATATACTCCACGAAGGAGTCCTTGGCGGAGTTTTTGGCCCAATATTCCGCAATCTCCCTCATCTCTTCCATGGAAATGTCGCCAAAGCTGTAGGTGGCGCTGCCCGAATCCAGATAGTTTTTCAGCCATCCGCAGGTGAGTTCAGGAAACCATTCCAACGACATGGGCTCCGTGCAGGTGTCCCCTGCAAGAAGCTGTTCGTCATCAATGTAAATCGGCAGTTTGTCCATAAGCATTTCAAAAGCGCGGGCTCTTCTGATATATGTGGGTTGCCCCTCCGTTTCCAGATACGCCCTGTACTGAAGCCGTCCGCGCCAAATGGATACATGTTCCGTATCCCGCTTGTCCCTAAGCCTGTCCCAAATTCTCTGTCCTCTCGATTTGCTCATGTTCTTTTGCCCTTTCTCCCTTATTCTGAGTTAACCAAATTATACAAGATGCCCTTTTCTTTGTGAAATGCGTCATTTGAATTTGTTATGCCTTATATGCTATAATGCCAAACATGTGCTTATATTATAATTCTTAAGAAATACAAACGTTTTACTTAATGCACGTTTATATTTTATGCTTAATTTAGCATTACGCAATTGATTGTGAACCGTAATTGTGGTATTGTTTATGTTACAGATAAGGGAGGCGATATAATGACAAGCCAGCAGGTTACGGTGTTTCTCTCTCTTGCGGAAACCCTGAATTTTTCGCGGACCGCAAAAAAACTTTTCATCAGCCAGCCGGTGGTGAGCCGGCATTTGGCCGCATTGGAGTCGGAGCTGGGCTTTCCGCTGTTTATCAGGACCCGCCAGTATGTGAAGCTCACCCCTGCGGGGGAGGTTATACTGGAATATTTCCGTCGCGCCAGGGAGGAGTTTGAACCCGTCAGGGAAAAGGCGCTGCGGCTTGCCCAAGGCAAGGGGAGCACCATTTCCGTGGGGCTGCTGGAGCTGTTCGACAACTCCCGACTCCTGTCCGCCATCGGCCGCTTTTCCGGCGCCGTCATGCGGGTGGAAAGGCATTTTGCCCCCTGCGCCCCAGAAACCCTTCTGACGGGGAAATATGATGTGGGCATAAGCTTCAAAAACCTTGTTGAAGACTACCCGGACATTTATTATCACGAGTTTTTCAAAACCCAGGACGTGCTGATAATGTCCAAAAAAAGCAAGCTGGCGGATGCCGGCAGCATCAACGTGTCTGATATTGGAGAGATTTGCCTGGTCTCCGAGGACGGAAAAACCCCGGCAAACTTCCCTCCGGAAAGGATGGCCAGGTGCGGCATTGAACACTGTACCATAGTCACTCTTTCGAACATCAGCTCGGTGCTCGCCGCAGTGGAAAGCGGACTGTACTGCACTATTATTCAGGATTTTTCCCTTCCCTTCCTGCGCTTCCCCTACGTGTCCCTTCCACTGGAAAGCTTCCACAGCATAGGCCTGGCGTGGACGGAGCCCAGGGACAAGCCTTTCATAAAGGAATTCGTGAAACTTTGCCTGGAGTAATATAAAAGGCCAGCCTCATCGGCCGGCCTGTTTTATGCTGAGTGAAATCCTGCTTTTTTCCACATCCACCGCCAACACCACGGTGTTTACTATGTCCCCTACTTTCAGCACTTCTGATGGGTGCCTGACGTACCTGTGGCTCAGCTCGGAAATGTGGACAAGCCCGTCCTGGTGCACGCCTATGTCCACGAAAGCGCCGAAATCCACTATGTTTCTGACCGTTCCCTGAATAATCATGCCGGGCTTTAAGTCCTTTATATCCAGCACGTCACGCCGCAGCACCACGGCGGGCAGCTCGTCCCGCGGGTCCCTGCCCGGCTTTAGAAGCTCCTCTATTATATCCTTTACCGTAGGAACCCCGACGCCGCAAAGCAAGGCAACCTTTTCCAGTCCAAGCTCCTCCGCCCTCCGTTTCAGCCCGCCGGCTTTCCCCCGGGCAACGTCCAGCAGACTGTAGCCGCAGATTTCAAGCATCCTTTCCGCTGCGATGTAGGATTCGGGATGCACTCCTGTGTTGTCCAGGATGTTTCCACTCTCCGGCACCCTCAAAAAGCCGGCGCACTGCTCGAAAGCCTTGGGGCCTATCTTCGGGACCTTTTTCAGCTCATTGCGGCTTTTGAAAATGCCGTTTTGCTCCCGGTAGGCCACAATGTTTCTGGCTGTGGTCTCCGTCAGTCCCGAAATATATGTCAGAAGGGAAGTTGAAGCGGTATTAAGGTCCACCACCACCCCGTTGACGCAGTCCTCCACCACAGCCTTAAGAGTTTCGTCCAGCCGCCTGGGCGGCATGTCGTGCTGGTACTGGCCAACGCCTATGGATTTGGGGTCAATTTTCACCAGCTCCGCCAAGGGGTCCTGGAGCCGCCGGGCGATTGAAACGGCGCTGCGCAGGGACACGTCGTAGTCGGGGAATTCGGCGGCCCCCAGCTTGGAGGCTGAGTAAACCGAGGCCCCTGCCTCGCTGACCACCGTATAGGCCACCCCCTCCAGCTCCCTGAGCATGTCCGCCACAAAAATCTCCGTTTCCTTCGACGCGGTGCCGTTGCCTATGGCTATGACCTCGACCCCGTGGCGCCTTATCAGGCCCGTTAGGATTTCCCTGGCTTCTTCCGTCCGGTTGTTGGGCGGCGTGGGGTAGATTACGGCTGTCTCCAGGGGTTTTCCGGTGGCGTCCACCACGGCCACCTTGCAGCCGGTGCGGTAAGCTGGGTCTATGCCCATGACAACCTTGTTTTTCACCGGCGGCTGCATCAGCAGCTGCTTCAGGTTCAGGCCGAACATCCTGATGGCCTGCTCCGACGCCATATCCGTAAGATGGTTTCTTATCTCCCGCTCCACGGAGGGGAAAATAAGCCTTGAATACCCGTCTTTGGCCGCGTTTTCCACGAATTCCGTGGAAATGCTCCCCGTATGCAGAACCCGGCGCCTTAAAATGTTAAGCGCCATGTCCGCGTCTATCTGCACGGATACTTTCAGGAGTTTTTCCTTCTCTCCCCTGTTGATGGCCAGAACCTGGTGGCTTTGAAACCGGCCGAGGGGGGATGAAAAATCGTAATATAGCCGGTAAACGGAGTCCTCCTCCGTTGCAGCCTTGGACACCAAGCTGCCCCGGCGGGAAATCAGCTCCCGGAGCTCTTTCCTGATCCCCGCGTCGTCGGAGATTTTCTCCGCAATAATGTCGCCGGCGCCGGCCAGGGCATCCTCCGCAGTTTCCACCCCTTTCTCAGGGTCTATATACCTGGCTGCTATCTCGTATATGTCGCCCTGCTTCAGGTCCTGCCGAAAGAGCAAATCGGCCAGGGGCTCCAGCCCCCGCTCCCTGGCTGCGGTGGCCCGGGCGCGGCGCTTCTGCCTGTAGGGCCTGTATATGTCCTCCAGCTCCGCCAGGGTGGCGGCGTTTTCTATGGAGTTTTTCAGTTCCTCCGTCAACTTCCCCTGATTTTCTATGGACGCGAGCATCTCTCCCCGCCGTTCCTCAAGGTTGCGGAGGTATTGCAGCCTCTCTCCAATCCCCCTGAGAAGCTGGTCGTCCATGGAACCGTGGAGCTCCTTGCGGTAGCGGGCGATAAAGGGGATGGTGTTCCCCTCGTCAATCAGCCTCACCACGTTTTCGATATAGGTTGTTTTTTGGCCGAACTGGGCTGCCAACTGCGTGATTATCCTGTCCAAATCTCTGCTCCTGTCCTTTGCATATTTTTATGGCGATTAAAAGAAACTGCTGCACGGCTTTATGGACCCGTGCAGCAGTTATTATAAATCAGGATATGGACTTTTTCCAGACTTCAGTACTCTTTTTAAGAAATCGAACAGGAAGCATGCAGCTCGCCGAGAGCTAGGAAGATATGACACTCAAAAAGACAGTTTTGAAAACCACGGACAACGTATCCCTTGTATATAAAAAGGACGGCTGCAGCGACGAAGACCTGGAAAAAATCCGAAGCTGGGCCAGGCTCGTTGACAGCGAGCTGCAGAAAGCCGTTTAAACTATAAAGGGAATAAACAACGCAAAATGCAGTCTGCTATTTGATACAGACTGCATTTTATTTTTCTCATTTTATGCAGAATTATCCGCCCTGGCCACTTTGTCCAGCAGCCTCAGGGAGATGGCTATTTCCAGCATCTTGTCCGAATCCTTGAAATCCATCTTGGTCAGTTCCTTTATGCGGTTTAAGCGGTATGTCATTATAGCCCGGTGGATAAACAGGGCTTTGGCGGTCTGGACAATGTTCGCACCGTGGTCAAGAAACGTCCTGAGGGTGTGCAGATAATCCGTCTTGTTTTCCCTGTCGTATTCCTGCAGCAACAGCACTTCCCTGGAGCAGACATACCTTTCGTCCAGTTCCCCGCCCAGCCGGGACAGCATGTATTTCAGAAGCAGGTCAGAAAACTTGTGGTACCAGATTGAGGGGTAAAGGTCGAGGCCCATTTCCAGGGCAATTCTGGCCTGGCCGAAATGGGGCTTAAGCAGCGAAAAGTTCTTAAACACATTGCTGAAGCCTATACGGAAATACAGGTCTCTCATGGACTCGATGTTGGCTTCAAGGAATCTGTCCATGGAGTTTTCATAGTACTTTAAATTCACAATCATGGCAATGTTCCGATTGAATTCAAGGGCAAAGCATCCTGGGTATTCTCGGTTTATCAGCTGGACGTAATACCTGACAAGGTTATTGTAGTAGTCCCACTCGCCCGGAAGGATGCAGGCGCAAAGATACATGTCGTTTTTATTCCAATCCCGGTTTGAAAGGCAGCCGTTGAGCTCCCACTCCTGAACGGCGTTGCCATTCAAAAGTTCTGTGCAGATTTCAGCCATATGCATGTAATGGTGGGGCATGAGGTCGGTCCTGCTGTCGGCCTGGTCAAACACAAGCTGAACATAGCCCGCGAAAAACTCAATCAAACCGAAATCGTAGTACCGGAAAGGGTTTTGATCCCCCATTATGCCTATCCTGGCCGCAAATTCGCCCAGGTAAAAAATGTTCATGTCCAGAGATGGCCAGGGAAATATGCTGGCCTCGTATATAAAGGGCCTGCGGAGCATTTTTACCTTGGTAAAATTAATGTCGTTTTTGAAAAAGTTGACTATCTCCGGGGAAAGCATCTTGTTTTCAAGCAGGGGCATATATTTCAGGTTCTCCTTGTTTGCCTCCGGCCCGTGATAAACTGCAATCATCCTGAATTCCGAATTGTGGACGCTGATGGTGTTTTGCACAAAGGGATACATGAGCTCCACCATGTACTGGATGCTTTTCCCCTGGTTAACGGCCTCCTGTAGCCTCAGCTCCAGGGAATTGTACTCAAAGAATATCCTGCTCACACCGTTTGCCAGCTCGACCAACTCCATATCCTCATCAACAACTATAAGCCGCAGGGGCCCTTTTTTATAAAATTCCGGCGGCATGCCTATCGATATCAGGGCGGCCCCCTCCTCCACGGTCAGCTCCTCCGGAAGGCTTCCGCCGGATGCAAGATATAAAACGCCCCCGGTAAGGCAGGTTTGCCCGGAGAATATCTCATACCGGCTCAGGTTTAGGGGGTCGTTGTCTTCCATATAGTTTTTGTACAAGCATTTCACACCCAGCCCGTCCAAAACCATGCCTGCGCAAAGCTTCATGTCCGCACCTCCATTTCGCCTTATACACATTGTATAAGCTGCTTTAGATAAAATCAACGCCTTTGCAGAATTTACATTATTTTTCGGTTCAAATATACTGGTTTTACCCATGTTATTCAATTAGCAAAAAGATAGCCCGTAGATTGAAAGGAGAAAGCCAATGAACCTTAGGGAGAACTACCTGGCAGTCCTCCATCACAAATCCCCCGAATTCGTACCCACCTTTTTTACTGCCGTACACAGCGTCGGATTTGGAGCCGGACCAGGTCCCTGGTTTGAAAAAGGGCCCCTTGGAGGCGGAGCCGATGGTTTCGGAGTGTTGTGGGTTGCCCCATCTTCCGGAGGCGGAGCCCCGATTCCAGAGCCGGGCAAATTCGTACTGAAAGACATAACGAAATGGAAGAGCGAAGTAACCTTTCCCGACGTGGACGCCTTCGACTGGGAGGCGGAGGCTAAAAGGGAGCTTGAAGGCTGCGACCGCAGCCAGGTTGTCGTGGACTACGGCTGCGGAAACGGCGTTTTTGAACGCCTGGCCGCCCTAATGGGATTTGAAGAGGCCCTTTGCGCCCTGTACATAGAACCGGAGGCCTGCTACGACTTCTTTACCGCCGTAACCGATTATAAAATAAAGGTTGCGGAAAAGGTGGCCAAATATTACAGGGCAGATGTCTTCACCAACTACGACGACGTGGCGATGGAGCGCAACCTTTTCATGTCGCCGGAAACCTACAGAACCCTCATAAAGCCCCACCACAAGCGCCTCAACGACGACGTAAGAAATTTGGGCATGCTTCCACTGTACCACTGCTGCGGCAAGGCCGAAGCCCTGATTGAAGACTTTATCGAAACGGGGGCCGTGGGGTGGACTTCGGTGCAGCCCTGCAACGACATTGTCTCGCTGCTGAAAAACTACGGCGACAGGATTGCAATTATCGGAGGTTTCGACACCAACGGCCCTCCGGGCATGGCCGACGCCCCGGAATCCGCCGTGCGGGCGGAAGTGAGGCGCTGCATGGATACATACGGCCCTTACCCCGGTTACGTGTTCTTCGGCGCCAAGATTGTGGACTCCCTGGACCCCGCCGAAATTGATAAGGCATATTTCCCCTTAATCGACGAGGCCGCCAAATATTCCCTCAAGCTGGCAGGAAAACAATAAGTCCGCTCGCAGCTAAGTTTTTTCCATTCTGTTTATTAAACAAAAATCCAAAATAGGAGGTACAACAATGAAAAAGCAGGTATTGGCAAGACTCTTGGCAGTTGTGCTGGTATTCTCCATGCTGCTGGCTCTAACGGCATGCGGCGGCTCCAAAACCGACAACGAGGATTCCGGCAAAGCCCCCGTAAGCGAAGCGCCGGAAAAGGAGGCTCCAGACCAGGAAGTACAGGAACCCAACGGGGAACCCAAGAGAGACACTCTGAAAATCGGCGCCCTTCTTCACCAGACCGGCTGGTTTGCGACGGTTGACATGACCAACTACTATGAGTTCAACGCCATGATCGACTACATCAACAACGAGCTGGGCGGCTGGCAGATTGGGGATACCATCTATACCCTTGAGGCGGTCCACGCCGACGGCCAGTCCGACCCCGAGGCGCTGCGGACAGCCGCGCTCTCCCTGGTCGACGCGGGCGTTAAGTTCGTGGTGGAAACCAACGACTTCTGGGTCATATCCTGCGAGGATATTTTCGAAGACTACGGGGTGATGCACGCCTCCGCCTACTGCACGCTGGTGCCTGAATACATGGGCTCCCAGAACCCCCTGGCCTTCACAGGTTCTAACGGCACCGTGGGCGACTACGGCACGGCTTTCGCGGTTATCAGCGAATACTATCCCGAGGTCAAAAGCGTGGTCATGGTGGAGAACGACAACGGCCTTGCCGACCAGGCCATGGAAGTGCTGAAGTCCTACGGGGAAATGTATGGTATTGAAGTTCTTGATCAGAACATTATCTACCCCGGAGACACTACAGACTTCTCTTCCGTTGCCCTCCAGATTATGGAGAGCGGAGCCGACTGCTTCCTGGGCAACGGCACTCCCTCAGCCTACGGCGCAATCCTGAAGGAAGTTCGGGCAAACGGCAGCGACGTAGTTTGCGCCTGCATTCAGGGCAAACCCGCAACCATGCTTATGGAATACGCCGGACCTGATGCCAGCTATAACGCCTTCACCCTTGGCCTCTCCACCCGCGAGTCCGACAGAAGCATGAACACCGACGTCCTTAACGGCGTTGTGGATAAGGTCCGCGAGCTTTACGGCCAGGAGACCGCCTCAAACTTTGACGGCGCAGCCTGCAACACCCTGTACATCATGCTCCAGGCCATGCAGAAGGCCGGTTCCACCGACCCCTACGAGGTTGTGAAGGCCTGGGAAAGCATGGAGACCGTTGAAACTATCTATGGAACGGGCGTGGCCGGCGGCGAAAAGACCTACGGCATTGCAAACCACGCTTTCGGAAGCCCCCGCTCCGTCTCCATACTGGACCCTGAAAAGGAAGACGGCTGGTACTTTGCCGGCTGGATTGATATAATCATCCCCTAACACAAAACCGCAATACAGCGTTTCACATTTGAAAAGCGCCCGAAATGCAGTAATTTTCTGCCTTCCGGGCGCTTTTTTAATGCCCTGCCGGCCTCAAATAATGTAACCTGAAAGACGGCAAAACACAATACGCGGCAGAACGACAATTGTATTTCAGGCAGCAACTGTGATATAATGGAGCAAATTTTATTGCATCAGGGAGGAATTGTGTTGGCATTTAATGTAAACAGTCCTGTTTTGTTCCTTTTCGGCGGAATAGTGATTGCCGCGGTTTTGGCGCAAAGCGTCTTTTTCTTGGTTAAAGCGTGGAAACGGGGTCGGGAAATCGGCATGACCCCGGAAAAGCTCAAGCAAATCGCAATAACCGCCGCCATTTTTACAATTGCCCCGGCGGTGGCCATAGTGATAGGCGTCATAACCCTGTCCAAGGACCTAGGCGTTCCCCTGCCCTGGCTCAGGCTCAGCGTGATAGGCTCCCTGTCCTATGAGACCATTGCCGCCACCAACGCCGAAAACGCCATGGGCCTTACCTTCGGCTCGGTCACAAGCCTAACCGCCAGCCAGTATGTCACCATTGTCATCGTCATGACCATCAGCATCATGGTGGGAATATGGCTGGTGCCCGTTGTGGCAAGAAAGGTTCTGGGCGGCATGATAAACCTTGAAAAGCGGGACAGGAAATGGGCCGAAATTTTCTCCAACTCAATGTTCATCGGGATGATTTCCGCGTTCCTGGGCTACATATTCTGCGACGTGTCCAGCGTGGCGCAGGGCTCCACGGCGGGCCTGATACCCGTTTGCGTCATGGCGGTGTCCGCCCTTGTCATGTGCCTGGCGGGCGTGGCCGTTAAAAAGTTCAAATACCACTGGATTTCCGACTATGCCTTGCCCGCAAGCCTGGTGCTGGGCATGGCGAGCGCAATTCCCATCACCGCATGGCTTGGTTAGGAGGCGAAACAATGAAGTCAATTTCTTATATGGATCGCGTGCACAAATGGGGGAAGGCCTGGAACTTCTCCATGACGGCAATCATGCTGCTGTTCCCCGTGGCCGTAGGCGTTATTTTCAAGGCTATCCCCGACTCCAGGGGCTTAATCTTTGGCCTCATCGCCACGGCACCCATGTACTGGGCGGTGGGAATAGTGGAGACCTTTACCTACATACCAATGTTAGGGGCGGGCGGCTCATACCTTTCCTTCGTCACCGGCAACATCTCGAACCTTAAGCTCCCCTGCGCCCTGAACGCCCTGGAGCAGGCCGGGGTGAAGGCCAACTCCGAGGAGGGCGAGGTTGTTTCCACAATAGCCATCGCCGTCTCCAGCATAGTGACGACGCTTATCATCATCCTTGGCGTAATCCTCATCACACCGCTGACGCCCATACTTCAGTCCCCGGTGCTGCAACCGGCTTTCGCCCAGCTGATACCGGCCCTTTTCGGCGGCCTGGGCGTGGTTTTTATATCGAAAAACTGGAAAATTTCCGTGGCTCCGGCTGCTTTGATGATAATACTGTTCGTCTTTGTGCCCGCCCTTAACGCCGGAACGGTGGGCATTATGGTTCCTGTTAGCGTTCTTTTCACGCTGGCGGTCAGCCGTTTCATGTATAAGAAAGGCATGCTGGATTGATAAAGGAGGCAATAAAATGGTTTTGCTCTATGTTATCCTTGCCCTTATAGTCGCCTTTTTGGCCGTAATCCTTATCAGGGCCGCAATGTTCAGGCCCCCAGAGGAAAAGGAACGGAAGCCTGAGGAAATCAGCTTCGACAGAGAGGCGGCCGTAACCGCACTGCAGGAGCTGGTGCGCTGCCGCACCGTCTCCTACTATGACCCCTCCCTGGAGGACGACGCCGAGTTTGAAAAGTTTATTGACCTGCTTCCGAAGCTTTATCCGGAGGTGGCCCGGGTGTGCACCATGACCCGCCTTCCCGGCAGGGCCCTTCTGTTCAAATGGGTGGGTACGGAGCACAGCGAGCCTTCCGTACTGATGGCCCATTACGACGTGGTGCCCGTAAACGAGGAGAGCTGGACAAAGCCTCCCTTCGACGCCGTAATTGATGAAAAGGGCGTGCTGTGGGGCCGGGGCTGCCTGGACACCAAGCTCACCTTCAACGGCATCATGTTCGCGGCAAACCACCTTATCGCCCAGGGATTCAAACCCAAGCAGGACATATATTTCGCCTTTTCCGGAGGCGAGGAGGTCAACGGGCCGGGAGCCCCAAACATTGTCGGCTGGTTTGAAGAGCAGGGCATCAGACCCGCTTTCGTGCTGGACGAAGGCGGCGCCGTGGTTGAAAACGTCTTCCCCGGGGTCAGCCGCCCCTGCGGCCTGATAGGAATCGCGGAAAAAGGCATGATGAATCTGGAGCTTAGTGTCGCCTCTTCCGGCGGCCATGCCTCCGCCCCCGGTCCTCACACCCCCATCGGCATACTTTCCAGGGCCTGCTGCAGGGTTGAAAACCATCCTTTCAAGATGCATATCACCGGACCGGCTAGGGAAATGTTCGACACCCTGGGACGCCACTCCACTTTCCTTTACCGCCTGATTTTCGCCAACCTCTGGTGTTTCGGCGGCATTCTTGGCAACCTCAGCAAAAAGACGGGCGGCGAGCTAAACGCCTTGCTGCGCACCACCGTTGCCTTTACCCAAGCCTCCGGGAGTCAGGCTCCAAACGTCATTCCGCCCTCCGCATCCTTCGTGGCCAACCTGCGGCTGAACCCCCGCGACACAATAGACAGCGTCTTGGAATACATAAAAAAGGTCGTCGACGACGAAAACGTGCAGCTCACAGTGGGCCCGAACGCGGTTAACCCCAGCGTCATATCGGAGCTGCGCTGCCCCGCCTGGGACAGGGTTGCGGATACCGTGGTGGAAACCTGGCCCGGCTGCATAGTCAGCCCCTACCTGATGGTCCAGTGCTCCGACAGCCGCCATTACGGCCGCATCTCCAATCGCGTATATCGCTTTTCCGCTGCTGACCTCACCGCCGAGGAGCGCAGCAGCATTCACGGCAACGACGAGCACGTCCGGGTGGATGTGGTAAAAAGGTCCGTTGAGTTTTATATACGCCTCATGAAGAAGTGCTGACGGTAAAAACGCTGTTCACTAATATAAGCAAAAAATGCACCAGCCACCCGCTTGGGGAAAGTTGGTGCTTTTTATTTTCGCCATAAACGAAAGGGAGGAGCTTGCTCCTCCCTTTCGCGGTTTTACGGAGTGATAATTAATGGCCAACGAAACCAAACTTTCCAGCATCATAAATCCGCAAGTATTGGCGGATATGATTGATACCAAACTGGTAGACGCGATGAAGTTTACCCCGCTTTGCAAGATTGATAACACGCTTGTCGGCAGACCTGGCGACACTGTTACGCTTCCGCGCTATGCGTACATAGGCGACGCTGCTGATGTTTCAGAGCTTGGGAATATCAACATTGCAGAATTGACCGCCTCTACACAGGCCGTTAAGGTCAAGAAAGTCGGTAAGGGCGTAACCATATCCGACGAGGCGGTTCTGTCAGGCTACGGAGACCCGATAGGTGAAATTGGTGACCAGCTTGTAACATCTATTGCAAGCAAACTCGACAATGATGTGCTTTCGGCACTGGATAACGCTTCGATGATTTATCCGGTTATATCCGTTACGCCGAACGATGTAAACAACGCGCTTGTGAAGCTGGGCCGCAATCTGGTCGTAGCCCTCCTTCATGGCTACAGCCGCAAAGAGCATGTACTTGTTTTTCGCCTGGCTCTCACCCGCAAAACAGTCCAGCAGGTTCTTTTCAGTTTTGGTGCCCGCGTATTTGTTTGCGGATTTGGACGACTCCTCCCTGACAAAATACGAGGCGGGCTTCCCGCACCGGGGGCATACAAATCCCTCCGGCAGCTCCCCATTGTGAACATAGCCGCAGACCGTACAGCGATACCTTACCATTAATTTTCATCCTCATTAGCGTTAATTGGGCTCTCTATATCATGCCCAGTTTTCAGGAAATTCTTACTGCTCCATTCCTTAAGGCAAAAAAATAAGAAGAAAAGCCGCATAATGGCCTTTCTTCTTAAACCACGTCTAAAGCGGGCAGCTCTATTTAACGCTGTCCACGGCGGCCTGGGCGAATTTATTGTTGACCACCTTGTCGAAGGGGGCCTTCTGCTTCAGCTCTCCCGCCTCGCTCATAATGGTCTGCAGCCGCTCGAAGGCCTCCTCCCTCATCACGGGAGATGTGGCATAGGCCTCAATGTCCTTGTAGCGCTGAATTGACGACTCAAGCATTTTTATGTCCGTGTCCGGGAAAGAGGGGGCCACCACTTCAGCTATTTCCTGAGCGCTGTGCTCCTGCACCCAGATTTGGGCCTTGTAAATGGCGTTTACAAATCTTTGTATCAGGTCAGCATTCTTCTCAATAAAGCTCCTGGTGGCGAAATAAGCGGTATATGGAATCTCGCCTCCCTCCTCGCCTATGGAAGCCACTATGTATCCTTTCCCTTCCGCTTCTATCATGGAAGCCGTCGGCTCGAAAATCGTGACGAAATCCCCATGGCCGGAGGTAAAGGCGCCCGCCATAAGGGCAAACTGGATGCTGTCGTCAAAGGTCAAATCAACTCCCGGCACCAGGCCGTGCTTTTTGAGCACATATTCCAGGGTCATGTACGGGACGCCGCCTTTCCGGCCGGGAAGCACTACGGAGTCTTTCAGGTCGGACCAGTCAAATTCCTCCGCCGGCTCCCTCCCCATCAGGAAAGAACCGTCCCTCTGGGTAAGCTGGGCGAACACTTCCGCGTAATCCTCTCTGCCTTCGTTGTAAACGTAAATTGCCGCCTCGGGACCGGCAAAGCCGATATCCGCGGCGCCGGATATTACGGCAGTCATGACCTTGTCGGCGCCCTGGCCGTTGGTCAGCTCGATTTCTATGCCCTCTTCAGCAAAAAATCCCTTGTTTATGGCCACGTACTGGGGAGCGTAAAAGACCGAGTGAGTGACTTCGCAAAGCGCCACTTTATCTGCTCCTTTCGTATCTTTGGAACAGCCCAAGGCGATTCCGCATATCAGGAGCATCAGAAGCAAGACCTTTAGGACCCCTAGTTTCTTTTTCATAAAAGACCTCCTTATTTATTTTGCAGAAAATTTTAAAACGCGGTTTGAAAACTTCTCCAGCAGCACAACTCCCTGGTACATCAGGGCGGCCACGGCGGCAAGAATGATAACGCTGCACATTACCAAATCCATCTGGAATACCTGCCCGCCGTACACGATAAGGTACCCAAGGCCCGCCTTGGATACGAGAAATTCTCCGGCTATAACGCCCACCAGGGACAAGCCTATGTTTATCTTTAGCGAGTTAAACAGGGTGCTTATGTTGGAGGGAAAAACTATTTTGGTAAACACCGCCAGCTTGCCGGCTCCAAAGGTTTTTACCATCTTGATTTTTTCGCCGTCAGTGTTTATGAACCCATTGAGCATCTCCAGAATGGTGACTATCAGCGAGATGGCGATTGCCACCACTATAATCGCCTGCATGCCCGCCCCTACCCAGATGATTATTACGGGGCCCAGGGCGATTTTGGGCAGGCTGTTGAGTATGACCAGGAAAGGCTCCATCACCCTAGACATGAAATTGCTCCACCACAGGAGCACCGCTATGAGAGTGCCCATAGCCGTCCCAAGGAGAAACCCTATCAGCGTTTCAAGGCAGGTAACGCCTATGTGCCTCATCAGCCCGTTGGACAACATGTCAACAAACGTGTTGACGATACGCGACGGCTGGCTCATGATAAAGCTGTCGATAACTTTTTGTCTGGCCAACACCTCCCATAAGGCAATGATGCAGATAAATCCCACAATCCGCGTAATTGTAATTAAGGTCTTTCGTTTCTTATTCCGGCGCAGATATTCAACGCGCTCTTTGGACAAATCGTTATACATGGACATCAAGCTCTTTCCATATGGTATTGAAATATACTCTGAAATCGGGATGGTTCCGGCGCTGAAGCGGAGTTTTGGCTTCCTCCGGGAAGTCTATCGTGTGTATGTTTTTGATTCTGGCCGGCCTGTTGGTTAGAACAATTATTCTGTCAGCCATACATATGCTTTCAGCTATATCATGTGTTACCATGAGAGTGGTCTTATTCTTTTTTTTCAGTATCCTGTAGACATCGTCCGTGAGCTTTAGCCTTGTCTGATAGTCCAGCGCCGAAAAAGCCTCATCCAAAAGGAGGATATCCGGCTTTACGGCTAAGGTCCGTATAAGCGCCACCCTCTGCCTCATTCCTCCCGAAAGCTGGGAGGGATGCTTATCCTTGAATTCATATAACCCGTAATTCTTCAGCAGGCTTCTTGCGTATTCCATCGTTTCGGCACTCAACATCTTCCGTATCTCCAGTCCCAGCAGGACGTTTCTCCATATGCTGCGCCATTCCAGAAGATTATCGCTTTGCAGCATATAGCCTATGTCCTGGGTCACCCCCTGCACCGGCTTATCTTTTATATAAACTTTGCCTCCAGAGGGTTTCAGCAGCCCAGCAATAATAGACAGCAGTGTGGACTTCCCGCTCCCGCTGGGGCCTACTATGCTTATGTACTCCCCTTCTTCAACGGTAAAACTGATGTCCCGGATTGCCTCGATTTCCCCGTTCGGGGCCTGATACGTCTTGCTGATATTCTCAACCCTTAAAATGGTCTTCAGATGAATCACCTCGTCTCCCTGCGTATATAACATTATACAGCGATAGGGCCGTTTTGGTGTTAGGCCCTTTGAGTACCGGGAGGCCGCAAACAAAAAAAGGAGCGGAAAACCGCTCCCTTTGTCTGCTTTTTTCATACAGTGACTAAACCCCCGCAATTGAAGCATTGCAGGGGCTCTATTGCTCTAGTCTGATTTGCGCTCCCGCTTCTTTCTTAGGAAGGTATGTTCCGGCACCGGAACCGGCAGCCTGGCGCGGACAAGCATCCGCGGGTGTACGGCGGCTTCCACAGCGTTGCCATCCTCGTCCGTCATCGACCCCACCGTGACGGTCATGCAGTCCCTGCCGGGAATGAGAAGCTCGACCCGGTCGCCGACGGAAAACGGGTTGCGCTGGCACAAGACGGCGTTTCCATCCCCGTCGCAGGACTCCACAACGGCCACGACGTCGTAGTCGCAGATATTCAGCGAGTCCGCGGTATGCTGGCCCGGCTGGCCAAAGTAAAAGCCTGTGGAATAGGGGCGGTGGCTGACCTTGCAAACCTCTTCAATCCACTGCCTGTTCAGCGGCCGCCCTTCGAGAGCCGCGTCTACCGAATGGCGATAGGCGCCGGTAACCGAGGCCACGTAATAAGAGGACTTAGTGCGCCCCTCAATCTTCAGGCTGTCAACGCCGGCTTCAAGCATTGCGGGCACGTGCTCAATCATGCGCAGGTCCCTTGAATTAAGAATGTAGGTCCCCTTATCCTCGGTAATCTCAAAATACTGCCCGGGCCGCTTCTCTTCCACAAGATAATACTTCCAGCGGCAGGGCTGGGCGCACTGTCCCCGGTTGGCGTCACGCCCCGTAAGGTAGTTGGACAGCACGCAGCGGCCGGAAAAGGACACGCACATTGAGCCGTGGCAAAAGGCCTCGATTTCAAGGTCCTCCGGTATGTTTCTGCGTAGGGCGGCTATTGACTCCAGGGACATTTCCCTGGCCAGTATAACGCGTTTTGCCCCAAGATCATAAAAGGCCCTGGCGGTTTCGCTGTTCATTACCCCCGCCTGAGTGCTTATGTGGATATCCGCCCCGGGTGCGTATTTTTTGCAGGCATTCATTACGCCTAAATCCGCCACGATAATGGCGTCCGCCCCGGCCGCGTCAAGGAGTTCCAAAAATCCGGGTAAAGCCCGGATCTCATCCTCCGTGGGTATGGTGTTGCAGGTCACGTACACTTTAACGCCCCGCTCATGAGCCCATGCTATGGCCCGGGGCAGCTCCTCTGCGGTGAAATTGTTTGCGCCGGCGCGCATGCCGTAGGCGGTGCCGGCAAGATAAACGGCGTCCGCCCCGTATGTCACCGCCATAACGAGCTTTTCCATATCCCCCGCAGGGGCCAGTAGTTCAAGCCGCTTCGTCATCAAAAATGGC
Source organism: Oscillospiraceae bacterium (assembly GCA_050944015.1). Classification (GTDB taxonomy): domain Bacteria; phylum Bacillota; class Clostridia; order Oscillospirales; family Oscillospiraceae; genus DUOX01. The sequence continues at coordinate 12,777 of JBMNQG010000014.1, read as the reverse complement.
ACCTTTCATTTCTTATCAGCGATTTAATAATATCACGAATGCGTGAAATGGACAACGTGAAACGGAATAAGCAAAACCAACCTATTCATAGTCTGGCCAATCTCCCCGCAGAAAAAGCAAAAACCCTGCAATACCAGGATTGCAAGGTTTCCTCTGGTTGCGGAGGCAGGATTTGAACCTACGACCTTCGGGTTATGAGCCCGACGAGCTACCGGACTGCTCCACTCCGCGATATTACCTCTTGTAAGGACGCGTTTATAATAACATAACCCTGCAATGAAGTCAAGGTCCGCGGCCCAAAAAGTCCGAAAATTCAAAATTTCTCAAATATTCGACCTGTATTCCCGCTCTTTAATATCAAGCGTTATCGGGCGTGCCTGCTGCGTTTTAATAACAAGGAGGTATTTGATATTTTACAAAAGTTGCTAATCGTGTTAGATTAAAAAACAGAATTATGTTCTTGACTCTCCCCTTAGGGGATGATGTAGGCTGTTTTTGGAGGCTGGTATTTATGTACAGGATAGGCGAATTTTCAAAACTTGCGAAGACAACCGTCAAGACACTGCGGTACTATGAGAGGGAAGGTATTCTAAACCCCGAATTTGTGGATGAGAACGGGTATAGGTATTATTCGTCAAAACAACTGCTGGAGCTGGCCAGAATCGTTCATTTAAGGCAATGCGGCTTAACCATCGAGGACATTAAATGCGCTTTATCGGCGAAGATCTCAAAAGCCTGCTGGCTCTAAGAAAACATGAAATAGAAAACATGTTCATTGAATATAAATATCAGCTCTCCAAAATAAACTATCTGCTGGAGGAAAAGGACATGAAGTATGAAGTCTTTGTCAAAGAGCTGCCAGAGTGCATTGTCTACTGCAAGGAAGGCGTAATACCCCATTACAGCGACGCCGCCCAATTCATACTCGGCAGCGCCGAGGAATGTTTGGCCACCAATCCTGACATTAAGTGCGTAGAGCCGGATTACTGTTTCATGAGCTATCTGGACGGAGAGTATAAAGAAAGCAATATCCACGTCCGATACTGCCAGGCCGTAACTAAAGAAGGCATCCCCAACGAAACCATAAAATTTATGAGGCTGGCGCCGGTCAAAGCAGTGTGCATTTATCATAAGGGGCATTATGACAGCATCGGCGCGGCGTATGGTTTTATCTACAAATATATTGAGGAAAATGGGTATAAGGTTATTGAGCCGGCCAGGGAACGCTATATCGACGGTATCTGGAACAAGGAAAACCCCGACGAATGGCTTACCGAAATCCAGGTTCCGGTTGAATAAAGCGGCAAAAACGAAAAGCCTTGAATCTAACGATTCAAGGCTTTTTTGTCGAATTATAATTCCAACAACAGCATTTTACATATTTTAGCATTCGGATTGCTGCTACAACAGACTTATCGATGGTTTTTTTCCAAGGGATACTGGCTGTTTTTATATTCCGGCCGAGGTCGATATAAATACGTTGGTGAAAACTACTTATATACAGGATATGTCTATCATAAACCACGTGGCGAGTCTAAGGAGAAAATCGTTGGCAGGTGGGAAAATGGCCGGTATATATCAAAAAGGAAATGAGTGCCATGTCTCTCCAGAACTCCAAGCAACAAATTTTTCACATATAGCAAAACCCGCAAGGCCTTACGCCTTGCGGGTTTTCTCTGGTTGCGGAGGCAGGATTTGAACCTACGACCTTCGGGTTATGAGCCCGACGAGCTACCGGACTGCTCCACTCCGCGATATTCCTTTCGGGAATTGTTATGATAGCACAATTGTGCGGCAAAGTCAAGACCTATTTGTAATCCCAAAACATGCAGGCTTAAACCTTCCTGAAGCGGCAGAAAAGCATTTACTTTTATCGAATATTGTTGTATCCTGTTGTTAAATGCGCCTTTAACCGTATTTAACGCGCAAAGCTAAACTATTTCCTACTCCCGGGCGGAAAGGAGCGGTGTCCATGAACACCTTTGGCGAGAACATCAGGATTACGATTTTCGGTGAAGCATGCGGCCCTGCCATAGGAGTTGTGCTGGACGGTCTGCCTCCGGGTGAGGAAATTGATGTGACACAAGTATCGGAAGAGCTGTCGCGCAAAGTTCCCGGCTCTTCGGAAATAGGCGACGCAGATAAAAGCAGCGCCGTCGAGCCGGTATTTATAAGCGGGCTGTTAAACGGTCGCACTACCGGAGCCCCCGTGTGCGCCCTCATACGCAATTTGGATAACCAAACCCAATCCGACAGCTCCGGTCCCCTCCGGCCCGGCCATGCGGACCTAACCGCCCGGATAAAGTTTTCCGGCTTTGCCGACATGAGGGGGGACGGGCCTTTCAGCGGCAAGCTTACCTCCGCCATGGTACTGGCGGGCTCCCTGTGCCGCCAAATACTGGAGAGGCGGGGAGTAAGCATCCGCGCCAGCATTGTTCAGGTGGGACAGGCCGTTGGAGCGGAACTGGATCTTGATATGAAAAAGGAGATTTTAGACGCCCGCGCCTCCGGGGATTCAGTGGGCAGCGTTGTGGAATGCGTCGTCACCGGCGCCCCCGCGGGTCTTGGCGGGCTCATGTTCGGCGGGATGGAGAGCCGCATATCCGCCATGCTGTTTGCCATTCCCGGCGTTCGGGGTGTGGAATTCGGGGCCGGTTTCGACATGGCCTCCATGCGGGGCAGCCATGCCAACGACCCCATCTGCATTGAAGGCGACCGGGTGTATACGGAGACCAACCATTCCGGCGGCATAAACGGCGGAATAACCAACGGCATGCCCATTGTTGTCAAAGTCGCCCTGCGCCCCACTCCCTCCATCAGCCGCGAGCAGAAAACTGTTGACCTGGAAAAGGGGGAAAACGTGAAGCTGAGGCTTCGGGGCAGGCATATACCCTGCCTCGGCCCCAAAGCGGCGCCGGTGGTTGAGGCGGCCCTGGCCTTTTGCATTCTGGACGCTATGGCGGATTAGGTTTCCGCGCTGCCAGGTTGACATTGACCAAATATAAAGCCTGCCCTGCCGGCTCACAGGCCGGCGAGGGCAGGCTTTTTCCATACGCCCCTTAAGGATCTGCAATCAAAACTCGGCGTTGCCCACGGTGCGGGGATGGGGAATGACATCCCTTATGTTTGAAACACCGGTCAGGTACATTATTACCCTTTCAAATCCCAGGCCGAAGCCGGCGTGGCGGGTGCTGCCGTAGCGGCGCAGGTCCAGATACCACCAGTAGTCCTCGGGGTTCAGGCCACACTCGGCCATACGAGCCTCAAGGACATCCAGCCGCTCCTCGCGCTGAGAGCCGCCCACGATTTCCCCTATGCCCGGCACCAGGCAGTCCATGGCCGCAACTGTTTTCTGGTCGTCGTTCAAACGCATGTAAAACGCCTTTATCTCTTTGGGATAATCCGTCACAAAGATGGGCTTTTTGAAGTGCTGCTCCGTCAGGTAGCGCTCGTGCTCGGTCTGCAGGTCGCAGCCCCAGTAGACGGGGAACTCGAACCTGTCCTTAACCTTTTCAAGTATGGCTATGGCGTCGGTATAGGAAATCCTGCCGAAATCGTTGGACACCACGTTGTTCAGCCGCTCCAGCAGGCCCTTATCCACAAAGTTGTTGAAAAACTCCATCTCCTGGGGACATTTTTCCAATACGGTGTTTATTACGTGTTTGATAAGAGCTTCCGCCAGCTCCATATCGTCCTCCAGGTCGGCGAATGCCATCTCAGGCTCTATCATCCAAAACTCCGCCGCATGGCGCTGGGTATTGGAGTTTTCTGCCCTGAATGTGGGCCCGAAAGTGTACACGTTTCCAAAGGCCATGGCAAAGTTTTCGGCGTTAAGCTGGCCCGATACGGTCAGGTTCGTTTCCCTGCCGAAGAAGTCCTGCGAATAGTCGGTATTGCCGTTTTCGTCCACGGGAACGTTTCGGGGGTCAAGGGTCGTGACCCGGAACATCTCGCCTGCGCCCTCGCAGTCAGCGCCGGTTATGATGGGGGTATGGACATACACGAAGCCCCTGTCCTGGAAGAAGCAGTGTATTGCATGGGCGGCCACGCTTCTTACTCTAAACACCGCTGAAAAAAGGTTTGTCCTGGGACGCAAATGAGCTATCGTTCTCAGATATTCCAGGCTATGGCGCTTCTTTTGAAGGGGATATTCGGGTGCGGACGGCCCCTCGATCTCAATTGAATCGGCCTTCAGCTCGAAAGGCTGCTTGGCCTCCGGCGTAAGCACCAGGACGCCTTTTACAATCAGGGCGGCTCCCACGTTGGTGCGGGCTATCTCGTCATAATTAGGCAGCTTCTCCCGCTCGAAAACCACCTGAAGGTTTTTAAAGCAGCTTCCGTCGTTAAGCTCAACAAACCCGAAATTCTTCATGTCCCTGATGGTACGCGCCCAGCCGCAGACGGTTATGCTCTGTCCTCCGAACTTCTCCTGGCCGCCAAATATCTCTGATATTTTAGTTCGTTTCATTTATTGCACCTCATTTGCGCTTGTTATTAACCTCATAATGAGGTATTATACTAATAACTTCAACTATTTTCAACTATTTATAAAGAAAGGTCTAATAGCTGTGTCAAAAATATATTCCGACATCACAGAGCTGATAGGCAATACTCCCCTGGTTTCACTGTCACGCTTTGCAAAAGCGCTGAATCTAAAGGCTGAAATTCTGGGAAAGCTGGAGCGCCAGAATCCCGGCGGTAGCATAAAGGACAGGGCCGCCCTTTCCATGATACTGGACGCTCAGGAACGGGGCCTTATCTACCCGGGCTCCATGCTGATTGAGCCTACCAGCGGCAACACCGGCATCGGCCTTGCGGCCATCGCAGCCGTCCTGGGCTACCGCGCCGTCATAGTGATGCCCGACAGTATGAGCGTGGAGCGGCGAAAGCTCATTGCCGCCTACGGGGCGGAGATAGTCCTCACCCCCGGCGAAAAGGGCATGACTGGGGCCATTGAAAAGGCTCAGGAACTGCATGAGGAAAACCCCGGCAGCATTATTGTTGGGCAGTTTGTAAACCCCGCAAACCCCAAAATCCACCACGACACCACCGGGCCGGAAATCTGGCGGGACAGCGGCGGCAGGGTGGACATATTTGTCGCCACCGTTGGCACCGGCGGAACCATTACCGGCGCCCGGCAATACCTGAAATCCCAAAACCCCGGCCTTCAAGTGGTAGCCGTGGAGCCCGCCGCATCTCCCGTCCTATCCGGAGGAAGGCCCGGAAGCCACGGAATACAGGGCATAGGGGCCGGCTTTGTGCCAGAGATCCTGGACACCGGCGTTTACGACGAGGTTGTCCGGGTCACCGATGAGGATGCCTTTACAGCCTGCAGGCTGCTTGCTAAGACCGAGGGGCTCCTCTGCGGAATATCTTCCGGCGCCGCCCTGCATGCCGCAGCGGTGCTGGCCAAGAGGCCGGAAAACATGGGCAGGACTATAGCGGTTATTCTCCCCGATACGGGAGAGCGCTACCTTAGCGTCCTATAAACTATTCTGCTGGGCCCCGCGCGATTATATTTACAAATTATCCACACATGTGTTAAATTATCTGATAGAATGACTGTGAATCGCACTGTAAATAATTATCATATTTTTTTGATAAAATATAGAAAGGGGTGATGTCATGTCCATTCGAGAATCCGGCGAAAACTATCTTGAGGCTATACTCATTCTCAGCAAGCAACGGGAGCATGTGCGCTCCATTGATGTTGCCGGCTTTCTTGGAGTGACAAAGCCCAGCGTAAGTCGCGCCATGTCCATCCTCAAGGCTGAGGGCTTTGTGGTCGCCGATTCCAATGGCGCGCTTGTCCTCACGGATAAGGGAATGGATGTAGCTCAAAGCATGTACGAACGGCATAAGCTTTTGACGGAGTTTCTGGTATCCCTGGGTGTAAGCAGGGAAACCGCCGCGGAAGACGCCTGCCGCATCGAGCATGTTATCAGCGAGGAGAGCTTCGAGCTTCTACGAAATCACGCCAAAGAAACGATAGGAAGTAACTGAATGGAAACCAATACGTCACCCAAAAGCAAATTAAGAGGAGCGCTGACAAGGGCCCTTGTAGCGCTCCTTATTGCCGTTTTTCTGCTTGTGGCCACCAACTTTGCCATTATTGACATCCTTCGGGGCCCCAAAGAGCTTGGCCCCGTCGCCCAGGATGACCTGGGCAGCTATGTATCCACCGAAGTATCCGTTATTATGGATTTTTATGCCGAGGACTACAGCCCCATGAGGAATACCGTTACCGGCTGGTATGCAATAGTGCCCCATAACGGGAAACTTCTCACCGTTCTCCTGACCCCAAGGTATTTTGAGTCCGCGGGGCTGGTCATTGACGACACCTACAGCTATATTAACGGGCTGATAGACGGCCTCGACAAGTATTTCATTATCCACGGCACCCTTGACAATCTGGAGCTGCAGGCGCAGGAAATGCTCCACCAATGGTTCAGCATGAACAAGGACTGGATGGAGGAAGCGGGGATTATTGGGGAAGTAACAGACTTTTCTCAGATTCTCTCCCCATATGTGCTGCGGGCGGACAGGGTGGGCTCCCTGTCGGCGGCCTGGGTGCTTATACTGAACGGCGCCGCCCTCCTGTGCCTGGTATATATTTTTATCGTCTTTGTACGCTATACCCTGGGGAAATACGACGACAAACCTGAAGATACCGCACAGCACGGCGGAGACATGCCTGGTGTTTCCCGCGCCCTGCCTTTTGAGCCTTTGAAGACGGCGGCGGTTTCTCCGGATTCCGGGGAGGGAGCGGAGTGACACTGAATTTTTGCGCGCCCTGTCTTTTGGGGCTGGAGGGGCTGGTAGGCGACGAGCTGCGGCGCCTCGGCTTTGAAAACGCCCGCTCGGAAAACGGCCGGGTCAGGTGGAGCGGGGAGCCTTTGGCTATCGCCAGGGCAAACATCAACCTTCGCTGCGCGGAGCGGGTCCTCATCGAGGTGGGCAGCTTTGAGGCAAGGAGCTTTGACTCCCTTTTCGAGGGGGTAAAGGCCCTGCCCTGGGAGGACTTTATCCCGAAAAACGGTGCCTTCCCCGTAAAGGGCCACAGCCTCAATTCCCAGCTCCACTCGGTCCCCGATTGCCAGCGGATAATTAAAAAGGCCGTGGCGGAGCGGCTTAAAGGCAAATACTGCCTCGCCTGGCTTCCGGAAGACGGGGAGCTGTACCAGATACAGTTTGCCCTTATGAAGGACGTGGTCACCCTTTACCTGGACACCAGCGGAACCGGGCTCCACAAGAGGGGCTACAGGCCCGCATCAGTGGCGGCCCCCCTTCGGGAAACTCTCGCCGCCGCCATGGTCTGGCTTGCAAGGTATAAAGGGAAAGGCGATTTTTGCGACCCCTTCTGCGGCAGTGGGACCATTGCCATTGAGGCCGCCCTGGCCGCAAAAAACAGGGCCCCCGGCCTCAACCGGAGTTTCTCCGCAGAAAAATGGAGCTGGCTCGACCCGAAGCTCTGGAAAAAAGCCCGGGAGGAAGCACGGGACAGGGAGTTTAACGGAAACTACAGCATATTGGGCTCCGACATCGACCCGAAGGCCGTTGAGATCGCAAGGCAGAACGCCCTGAGGGCAGGGGTGGCGGACATTGTTAAATTCCATGTGGCGGACGCCACGGCATTCAGCCGGAAAACGGCGGGCGGCGTTATAGTCACCAATCCCCCCTACGGCGAGCGCCTTCTGGAAAAGCGCCAGGCGGAACAACTCTACAGGGAATTCGGCTCCGCAATGAAAGCCGTCAATTCCGGAGAAGGCGGCAACTGGAAGCTTTATATTCTTTCCTCCCACGAGGATTTCGAGCGTTTCTTCGGCCGCAGGGCCGACAAAAAGAGAAAACTTTACAACGGCATGATAAAGTGCCAGTTGTTTATGTATTACAACTGATTATATACACATATTCCCCTCAGGGCGAGGAACGCCCCGCCCTGAGAGATTCATTACTCGGAGATAAAGTATGAAGCACCTTTTTATAGTTAATCCTACCGCCGGCGGAAGAGACAGCACTCAATTCGTATCGGAGCAGGCGTCGAAGGCCTTAGCAGGAAGGAACGAGGAATACGAGATATACGTGACCAGGGCTCCCATGGACGCCTGCCATAAAATCAGGGAAGAGGCCGGAAACGCAGTCAATCTGCGGGTTTATGCCTGCGGCGGCGACGGCACTCTTAACGAGTGTGTAAACGGCGCCGCCGGACTACCACACGTGGCGGTGACCCATTTCCCCTGCGGCACCGGCAACGACTTCGTCAGGATGTTCGGTGAAGACAAGCACAGATTTTTCGAACTTCCCGCCCTGATTGACGGGGTGATACGCCCCATAGACGTCATCTGCTGCAACGGCCGCTACTGCATCAATATCTGCTCCGTGGGAATCGACGCCCGTATCGGAACAGAGGTGCATAAATACAGCAAAATCCCGCTTATCGGCGGCCCCATGGGCTATCTGGTGTCCCTTATAGTCAATATGTTTAAAGGCATAAACCGGCATCTGAAAGTTAAATGCGGAAACAGGTATTTTGAAGGAAGCATGGCCCTGGTCTGCGCCTGCAACGGCAGGTACTACGGCGGAGGATTTAACCCCGTGCCCACCGCCCGCCCCGACGACGGGCTCATTGATTTTCTGGTGGTGAAGGGCGTCAACATATTTGAGTTTATCACAATGATAACGGCATATGCCAAGGGCAGGTTCCGGGAACTGCCTGATTATATAATCCATATTCAGGGAGACAGCATTGAAATAATCAGCAGCGACCGGCTTATTGTTAATCTTGACGGCGAGGCCATCCACGGGGACGTAATCCAGATTAGGATAATACCTAAGGGAGTTAATTTTATATTCCCTAAAAATATGCAATTTTTTGATATTGAAAATGAATAACAGGGCGAAAAAATGACAAACAGCAAGATTTAACTTGTATATTGCTTTTAAATTATTATAATCTATTAAAATGGCAGGATTTATCTGATTTTTTGTGAATTTACACCTTGCACAATGGTTATACTTGGATTATTATAGTAGTGCATTAGCACTCAGGCTCTTTGAGTGCTAATGCACTAAAATTGAAAAAATACAATAATTAAAATAGGAGGCATACAGAATGAATCTGAAACCTTTAGCTGACAGAGTAGTTCTCAAGCAGATTCCAGCTGAAGAAAAGACCAAAGGCGGTATCATACTTTCCAGCTCCGCACAGGAGAAGCCCGAGATATACGAGGTTATTGTTGTTGGGCCTGGCGGTATGGTAGATGGCAATGAGGTTGTCATGGTAGTAAAACCCGGTGACAAGGTTATAACCGGAAAATATTCAGGCACCAACGTTAAAATAGACGGCGAGGAGCTAACCATAGTTCGCCAGAGCGACATCCTGGCAATAGTTGAATAAACTGTTTGCTGGAATCAAAAGAAAATAAGTAGTTTTTGGAGGTAAAAAAGATGGCAAAACAGATTGAATATGGCGAAGAGGCGCGCAGAGCGCTTGAACGCGGCATTAATCGGCTTGCTGATACTGTTAAGATAACTCTGGGCCCCAAGGGCCGCAACGTTGTTCTGGAGAAGAAATACGGTTCTCCCCTCATCACCAACGACGGCGTTACAATCGCCAAGGAAATAGAGCTTCCCGATCCCTTTGAGAATATGGGCGCCCAGCTCATTAAAGAGGTTTCCACAAAGACGAACGACGTAGCCGGCGACGGTACTACAACCGCTACCCTGCTGGCTCAGGCCATGATTCGCGAGGGCCTGAAGAACGTGGCAGCCGGCGCCAACCCCATGGTCATGAGGAAGGGTATTGAGGCTGCAACCAAAGCTGCTGTGGAGGCCATTCATAAGAATTCTCAGCCCGTATCCGGCTCCAAGGATATTGCCCGCGTCGGCACCATCTCCTCCGGCGACGAGTATATCGGCAAGATCATAGCCGAGGCCATGGAAAAGGTCGGCCAGAACGGCGTCATTACCGTTGAGGAGAGCAAGACTGCCGAGACCTATTCCGAGGTCGTAGAGGGCATGCAGTTTGACAGGGGCTACATCACTCCCTACATGGTCACCGACAGCGAAAAGATGGAAGCTGTCATTGACGACGCCCTGATTCTCATCACCGACAAGAAGGTTTCCAACATTCAGGACATTCTGCCCCTCTTTGAGCAGGTCGTACAGGCCGGCCGCAAGCTGCTCATCATCGCCGAGGACGTTGAGGGCGAGGCCCTTGCCACCATCATCCTCAACAAGCTCCGCGGCACCTTTACCTGCGTCTGCGTAAAGGCTCCAGGCTTCGGCGACAGGCGTAAGGAAATGCTGCAGGATATAGCCATCCTCACCGGCGGCCAGGTCATATCCTCCGAGCTTGGCATGGAACTGAAGAATGCCGACATCAGCATGCTCGGACGCGCCCGCCAGGTCAAGGTCAATAAGGAGAACACAATTATCGTTGGCGGCGCCGGCGAACCCAAGGTCATCCAGGATCGTATCCGCCAGATCAGCTCCCAGATCGAAACCACAACCTCCGAGTATGACAAGGAGAAACTCACAGAGCGTCTTGCCAAGCTGTCCGGCGGCGTAGCTGTTATTAAAGTCGGTGCTGCCACCGAGGTAGAAATGAAGGAGAAGAAGCTCCGCGTCGAAGACGCCCTCAACGCCACCCGTGCAGCCGTTGAAGAAGGCATCGTAGCCGGCGGCGGTACGGCCTATGTGCTCGCCTCCAAGGCCGCCCAGAAGCTGGCCGAAACTCTTAAAGGAGACGAGAAGACAGGCGCATATATCGTAGCCACGGCCCTGCAGGCCCCTGTCCGCCAGATTGCAGCGAATGCCGGACTGGAAGGCGCAATCATCCTGGATAGGATACTCAACAGCGATTCTTCCACCTTCGGTTATGATGTTACCACAGATTCGTTTGGCGACATGATTGCCGCCGGCGTTGTGGATCCCACCAAGGTGTGCCGCTCTGCTCTGGAGAACGCCGCTTCAATTGCCGCCATGGTACTCACCACCGAGTCTTTGGTCGCCGATATTCCGGAACCTCCTGCAAATAATCCAACCCCCAATCCTGAGATGTATTAATAAAGGACAAAGCAATAATCAAAAGACGGCCGATAAACGGCCGTCTTTTGATTGACAATTAACCTGCCCCGGACTATAATAAGGCTGCGTCTAATGATTTCTAATATTTGGAATTTAGCTTTGATCCGTTCTGATCAAGGAGGTTTAAATGCAAAAACCCTTAATGTTCATAATAAATCCCGTTGCCGGCAAGGGAGGTATCAAGTCCGGTCTCAGCGAAACGCTGGAAACCTTCTACAAAGGCGGCTATCTTCCCACCATCTATTTTACTGCAGGCAAGGGGGATGCCATAAGGCTGGCAAAAGAGCACGGCCCGAATTATGACCTGGTGGTATGCGCCGGAGGGGACGGCACCCTCAGCGAGGTGGTGTCAGGATTGGTCACACTTAAAACCCCGCCTCTCCTGGGCTATATCCCGATAGGCACTGCAAACGACGTGGCTACGACCTTAAACCTGTCCAGGAACCCGGTCAAGGCAGCCCAGAATATAATCAACGGTAGGCCCATACCCCTGGATGTGGGCAAGTTTGGGGACGATGCGTATTTCACATATATCGCCGCCTTCGGCGCCTTTACCGACGTGAGCTACGAGACCCCGCAGGAGTCCAAACAGGCTCTTGGTCACCTTGCCTACATCCTTGAAGGCATGTCCCGGCTGATAAAGCTCACACATTACAGGTGCACCATAGAGTATGACGGCGGCGTAATTCAGGACGACCTGGTTTTTGGGGCTGTCACCAACTCCACCTCCGTGGCCGGCCTTATCAGGCTCGACGGAAGCGTGGTGGAACTCGGGGACGGTTTATTTGAGGTAATTCTTGTCCGCAATCCCAAAAGCGTACTGGACATGAACAGCATCGTAGCAGACATCCTGTCCCGAAATTATCAGGGAGAGAAATTTACACTGTTTCACAGCAAGAAAATCCGCTTCACCTTTAACGAGCCCGTTGCCTGGACACGGGACGGTGAGAGCGGCGGCGTACACCGGGACGTGTGCCTTGAAAACCTTCAGGCACCTATAAATATTTTAGTCTAAAATTGCGTCATGCTTAAATAAAGCTTATTAATAATTTAAACCGGCTACACTTCATATTAAGCGTAGCCGGCTTTTTGCAATAAAAAACCCTTCACTATTGCGAAGGGCCAAAATGTCGGCGCCGACCTATCTTCCCGGACCGTCTCCAGTCCAGTATTTTCAGCACTGATGAGCTTAACTTCCGTGTTCGGAATGGGAACGGGTGGACCCTCATCGTTATTGGCACCGACTATATTTGGTTTTTATGAACGACGCCTGGGAAGGTCGCCATTCATAAAGTGGTGACCCGTAGGAGAGTCGAACTCCTGTTTCAGGCGTGAGAGGCCTGCGTCTTGACCACTTGACCAACGGGCCACTTCAATATCTGCACCCTGAAAACTGAACAAAGGGAGCAAGGCAAGCCTGCATAATTGTAGGTCAAGCCCTCGGGTTATTAGTATCGGTCAGCTAAACACATTGCTGTGCTTGCACCTCCGACCTATCAACGACGTAGTCTACGTCGACCCTTACTCTCTAAAGAGATGGGAAATCTAATCTTAGGGGGAGTTTCACGCTTAGATGCTTTCAGCGTTTATCTCGTCCATACTTAGCTACCCAGCTGTGCCGTTGGCACGACAACTGGTGCACCAGAGGTATGTCCATCCCGGTCCTCTCGTACTAAGGACAGCTCCCTT
>JBMNQG010000013.1:0-40958 GCA_050944015.1 Oscillospiraceae bacterium | reverse complement strand
TTCAAATTTTTTATAACTGCATTGGCGCTATCGATTTACCAAAATAAACGAAAAAACGGCATAGCCTAATATCAACGACTATGCCGAATTTTTCAGGAATTATAAATCCCTATCTGACCGCCCCTAACGGCAGCCTTTTTGTTTTTCTGGACAGAGCAGTTCTTGTATGCTTTAGCTGAATTGCCGGGCTTTGAAGGAGAGAAACAACGTGAGAAAGAGTAAGAACATGAGGGAAGATTATTTGAATGGCGCGAGGTTTTTGACTTGACGCAGAAGGTTTACAGCGACGAAACTCAGCAGCGCTGGGATTGCCCGGCGCTGCCATTTTTTTGTGCCAGATAGGTTTAATTGCCTTCACTTACATATTTTTGAGCTTCCTCGGCGGCTAAGTAGCCGGAATTCATTGCCCAGGCAAAGGAGGAGAACAGGGGGCCGTATTCGGTTCCCATCCAGTTGCTGGCGCAGTCTCCAGTGACGTACAGCCCGGGTATGACGGTGCCGTCGGGCCGCAGGGCCTGCAGGTTCTCATTTATGGAAACCCCGCCCATTGTGACATCAAAGTTCCGCATAATCCGAATTGCATAGAAGGGGGCGTCCTTGATGGGGCGCAGATTATCCTTTTTCTTGAACAGCTCGTCGTCGTAGCCCTGTTCATAGTGACGGTTGCACCGCTCCACGGTTTCCCGCAGGGCCTCGGGCGAACAGCCTATATAGTCGCAAAGCCCCTCCAGGGTGTCGGAGATGGCAAGTTTCCCTTCCTCTTTCTCCTGGAGCAGATCCTTTTCGAGATTTTCCCACTTGGGCGGCTCGTCGCCGTAAGGGGAGCTTTCTATAGCCAGCTTAAAGGCTTCCAGCAGGCTGGTCCTGTCGTATATGAAGAAGCCAAGGCCCTCCCGCTGCAGGTCCATGGCAAACTCGGACTCGTCCGCCTCGTCCTCGCAGACGAAACGCTGGCCGTTCTTGTTCACCAGTATGCCCAAGGGCTGCCTTACTATGCTTCTTACCGTATAGGTTCCAGGGATATGCGAGATGGCGCTTATGCCCACGCTTATGTTTTTGCCCACCTCCGCGCCGATTTTTTCCGCCATGTCTATGCCGTCTCCCGTTGTGCTGAGCAGGCAGTAATGGGATACGTAGTTGTCGGTGGAGAAGTACTGGGGCAGGAAACGCTTGAGCATTTGAACGTTGCCGCCGAAGCCCCCGGAGCTGAGTATGACCGCTCCGGCATTTATCCTGTAGCTGGCATTTTGGCCGGCGGCAAGAACGCCAGCTACGCGGCCGTTTTCGGTAAGAAGCGAGGTTACCTTCGTTTCCAGAAGCACGGGTATTTTCTTTTCGTCAATATAGGCCTTCAGCAGATCCAGAATGGTGCTGCCCATGAGGCCCGGGCCGTATGCCGGGTGGCCCAGGTAGCCGGGGTGGGTGCGGTTCTTAATCAGGCAAACCGCGTCGTCAAGTATCCAGCGGGTGTTTTCCGTGTCAAAGCCGTGCCTTACCAGCCAGTCGAAAAATTTGCCGGTGTTGCTTATGTAACGCCGGAAAATGGCGGGATTGAGGGTGTATTTGTGGAACTTATAGGCAGTTTCAATGTAGTGGTTCGTATTGTCACGCATGCCGCGGCTTTTCTGGTATTCGGAGTTTGTGGATAAAAGTCCGCCTGCAAACTGGCTGTTACCCCCCAGGGAGGACATTTTTTCAATTAAAACGACCCTGGCTCCCAGCTCCGTGGCCCTGACCGCAGCGGTCACGCCGGACCCGCCCCCGCCCACTATGACAATATCGCAGTCCAGGGTTTGCTCCGGTCCGCCGGGGTATGTAAGCTCGCCGCGGTCAAGATGTTCGAACATGCTGAGTAGTCTGCTCATCTTCCATCATTCCTTTCGCATATTTCTCATATGTTTGAGTATGAGTTGACGGACTATTTTACAATAAAGTGCCGTTCATATTTGCTCGTTTATTTACACTACTATATCAGCAATGCGGCCAGCAGTCAATTACAGTTGGCGCGCGCAAAACTGGAAGAGAATTTTCTGCAGCGGGGGAAGTAAAACCAATTGATAAAAAAAACCGTTGTGATATAATAAGTATATATATAACCATGATTTGCCTTGAGATTTCGTAATCGCCAGCCCTTGGTGATTTATATTTTTGCGGGAAAACTTGGAGGTACAACCTTGAATGAGAATACCCTGATGAAGGACCTAACCACGGGCAGCGTCAGTAGACAACTGCTGATATTTGCGATGCCCCTGATGCTGTCGAACCTTTTGCAGACCGTATACAACATGGTTGACATGATAGTTGTCGGCCAGTTTGTAGGACACGAAGGGTTGTCCGGCGCATCCATAGGCGGGGACATACTGCACCTGCTGGCCTTTGTGGTAATGGGATTCTCCAACGCCGGACAGGTTATGATTTCCCAATACATGGGAGCCGGTGACAAAAAATCCATTAACAGCACTATAGGCACAATGTTTACTTTTATTCTCTCCAGTGCCGTAGTGCTTTCAGTATTTTGCGTGATTTTCGCCCATCAGATCCTGAACGCCGTCAATACGCCGGTCGAAGCGTATAAGTATGCTTTCGACTACAGCATGACGTGTTATGTAGGGCTCATTTTCATATACGGGTACAATACCGTCAGCGCAATACTCCGAGGCATGGGAAATTCCAAACAGCCCTTTATCTTCATTGCAATTGCTGCGGTGGCAAACATAATTCTGGACCTGATTTTCGTGGCGGTTTTCAAGTGGAGCGTCTTTGGAGCGGCCCTGGCCACGGTTATTGCCCAGGCTTCGAGCTTTATATGGTCCTTAATCTATCTATACAGGCGCCGGGAGGCCTTCGGCTTTGACTTTAAGCTTGAAAGCTTCAAAATTAATAAACACATATTTATCAGGTTTATTAAGCTGGGCCTGCCGATGTGCCTGCAGAGCGGCGCCATTATGTTCTCAATGATATTTGTGAACGCCTACATTAACGCATATGGAGTTGTGGCCTCCGCAGTCACGGGAATAGGCAATAAGTTGGGCAGCATAACCAACGTGGTAACGTATGCCATGAGCACCGCAGGCTCTTCCATGGTGGGGCAGAGCCTGGGGGCGGGGAAGCGTGAGCGCATACCCAAGGTGGTGGGTTTCTCTCTGTTTATAGGCTTGGCGTTTGCAGCGGTACTTTCCTTGGCAACGGTATTTTTCCCTGAGATTATTTTCGGCCTCTTTAACAACGACGCTGAAGTATTGGATATGGCGATGATATATATACCCGTAGCCATACTCTTGTATGTAGGAGCCGCTGTCAGGTCGCCCTTCATGGCCCTTATAAACGGCAGCGGCCAAACCAGGCTTAATATGATAGTGGGCATTTTGGACGGGGTTATTTGCCGGATAGGGCTTGCCCTGCTGATGGGAATGACCTTCAAAATGGGAGTCCAGGGTTTCTGGTACGGCAATGCCATTGCCGGATTTGTGCCTTTCCTGATTGGAGGAGTGTATTATTTGTCCGGCAAATGGAAAGTTCAGAAGCTTATTATTAATTGAATTATTAAATACTTATTTACGGATAGTTTACTTTTTTCCCCTTGAACGGCCAAAGCTATTGTGCTATCATATGTGACCTGAAAAAATCATATGAGAGCGTGATGCTTGCCATGAAAGGTAGTACGACTGAAGGCTATAGGGAAACGATAGCTGCAAAGGTTAAAAAATGCCTGGACTGGCTGGACAGACGGCCCGTTCTGCAGCTTATTGTTGTTTCAAATATACTGAACCTGATTATTGAAATGCTAAGCCGGAAATCGGCGGCGGAAGGGATAAAATACCTGTTTAAAGCCCCGTTGGTGTTTGAATACAACGCCTTAATTATTTTGCTCACCCTGTCCATGTCCTTGCTCATAAGCAAGAAAAACTTTGCGCTGCTCTGCATTTCCGCCGTTTGGCTGGGATTGGGGACTGCAAACTGCATACTGCTGAATTACAGGATTACTCCAATTGCCGCCACTGATTTTCAGGTTCTCAGGTCGGTATGGGAGATTATTGGCGATTACCTGGAAATCTGGCAGATAGTTTTAATCTGCATGTGCTTGCTGGTTTTTGTTTCCGCGGTGATATTAATCGGCAACAAGTCCCCAAAAAGGAAGGTGCAGTACGCTAAGGCCCTTGCAACCGTCACCGTGTCGGCCCTGGCTCTTGTCCTGTCCACAGCCTTTTCCCTTAAGGCGGACGCCATTTCCACCAGTTTTGGAAACTTAGCTGACGCATACCAGGAATACGGGTTTGCCTACTGCTTTTCCAGCAGCGTTATCGACAGGGGAATAGATAGGCCGGAACAGTATTCGGAGGAAAAAATCCGGAAAATCCTGAAAGCCATTAAAGCAGCGAGTCCATATGCTATAATCTAAAGGAACTTGGCTACAGATGCCATGCAATACATAACCACAGCGGTACTTTTTACGACAGGCACAAGGTGTATCCGAACCTGGGATTTGACGCCTATACCTCCCTGGAATACATGGAAAATGTGGAGTTTAACCCCACCGGGTTGGCCAAGGACGGCGTCCTTGCTGCTGAGATTCTTAAGGTACTGCAGTCCACAGAAGAAAAGGACTTCATATACGCCATTTCCGTTCAGGCCCACGGCAAATACCCCGGCACCGTCGTGGACGAGAATCAGGAGATAACCGTTTCCGGCTTTGAGGATGAGGAACAGTATTTATAGAAATAGCATAAAACAGCCTGCAAAAAAAGGTATTTATTGCAGAACTATGACAGCAATGATATAATACTCCACAGTAGCCATTTTGTTTCCTTTTTAGTCCTTTTCCCATTCGCCTTATTTCTGATAATTGTTTCATATTTGCTAAATTGGCCGTACTGGGGCGATTTTTTTGCCCTTGGGAGACAGCTGACAAATAACAAACCTAGGGCAGGCTGCAGGGCAGCGAAAGTGGCATTTTCGTGCATTTCAGGGCATGGGCTTTGGTACTGGTCCCGGTGCCGCAAGCTAAAAATTGGGAGGGAAAGCAAGGATGATTGAAATATCCGGCCTGACTAAAACCTATGGCGACAAGAGGGGTATAGACCGCATTTCATTTTCAATCAGCGAGGGTGAAATTGTTGGGTTTTTGGGGCCTAACGGCGCAGGAAAAACCACAACTATGAATATCATTACCGGATACCTGTCCGCAAACTCGGGAGTCGCAAAAATTGCGGGTATTGATATTCTGGAAGACCCTATTGCGGCAAAAAAACACATAGGGTATCTGCCGGAGCATCCCCCTCTGTACATGGACATGACTGTGGACGAGTACCTGAACTTTATCTTCGATCTTAAGGCGGACAAAAAGCTGTCCAGAGCGTCCCATATTTCGGAGATAACCGAGATGGTCGGCCTGCAGCAGCACCGGAAGCGGCTTTGCCGCAACCTGTCCAAGGGATACAGGCAGCGGGTGGGCCTGGCCCAGGCCCTCATTGGGAACCCGGACGTCCTGATTCTGGACGAGCCCACCGTGGGTCTGGACCCTAAGCAGATTATAGAAATCAGGAACGTTATTAAAGAGTTGGGCAAGAACCGGACCATTATCCTCTCCACCCATATTCTGCAGGAGGTGGAGGCCATATGCGAGCGGGTTCTGGTCATTAACGAAGGAAAAATCATAGCGGACGACAAGCCCGAGAATCTTTCAGCCATCATAACGGGAAGGCATAAGCTCTCCGTACGTGTCGCGGGTCCCAGGGAAGCTGTCCGCAGGGTGCTCCGGTCCGTGGACGGAGTCCAGTATGCGGAGCCCTCCGTTTATGCGGAAGAAGGGGCCTATGACTACATAGTTGAAGCCAGGCCAAATGTTGATATAAGAAAGCCCATGTTTACTGCTCTGGCTAAGGCGGGCTATCCAATCCTTCAGCTTAAGAATTTTGACCTGTCCCTGGAGGACGTATTCATAAAACTGGTGGAGTCGACCAAAAAGGGATCCGGCGGCAGTCGTCCCCAAAGGGATTTGGCCGGTGGAAAGAAGGAGGAGATCTAATGTCTGCCATTTTTAAAAGAGACCTTAGAGCATATTTTTCCTCGCCTCTGGGCTATGTGTTTCTTATGGCCTTCCTGCTGGTGCTGAACATTTACTTTTGGGCCACCTGCATTTATGCGGGCGCGAACCGTATGGACAGTGTGTTCAGCTTCATTGTGTACATGCTTATTTTTACGATTCCCATACTTACCATGCGCAGCTTCAGCGAGGACTACAAGCAGAAGACGGACCAGCTTCTCCTGACGGCGCCGGTGAGCCCCGCAGGGATAGTGTTGGGCAAGTTTTTCTCCTGCCTGTGCGTTTTTGCCATAGCCCTGCTGTTCACCCTAATATATCCCCTTATAATTGCTGCGGTGGGGACGCTGAACATGGCCACGACCGTAGGCAATTATATCGCCATCTTCTCTGTGGCGTCCTGCTACATAGCCATAGGTATTTTTATTTCCTCCCTGACGGAAAGCCAGCTGGTGGCATGCATTGTCACCCTGGGCGCTTTCCTCGGGCTTTATCTGGTGGACTACACCTACAACCTCCTGAATATCACCTGGATAAGGAACATTATTTACTGGATATCCATATTCCGCAGGTACAATTCCTTCTATAACGGGGTGTTCTCCATTTCGGACTTCTTCTATTACATCAGCGTGGCTGCAATATTTATTTTCCTGACCATACGGGTTTTGGAAAAGAAGCGCTGGCAATGAGGAGGGCTATGTAATGAAACTTGAAAAAAAGGGGAGCAAACCGAAAGCCGCAGTTGCAAGCGCTGATGTCAGCCCGGACGTTATGGAAGCCCGGGAGATGAAGAGCCGGAAGCTGAAGTACGGTATCCTGGCCACCGTTTATACGGTCGTCTTTATAATTGCCGTAGTGGTGGTGAATATTTTCATAGGGTATCTCACCGACCGCTATGTCCTTGAGTTCGATATGACCTCCGAAGATCTGTATGAAATATCCGAGGACACCAAGGAGGTGCTGGCGGATTTGGACGAGCAGGTCACCATTACCGTCCTGGCCGAAGAATCCGATTACAAGGACACCCTCCTGCTTGCAAAGATACACGAAGTGCTTCAGCGCTACGAGGCCCTTGCGGGAGGAAAAATCAAGCTTGAATTCATCAACCCCACCCTAAACCCCCAGCTTTTGGAGAAGTATTCTTCTCTGGGCAAGCCTAGCCATGGGGATATAATCATTGAAAGCAGCAAGCGCTTTAAACACCTGACCCCTTCCAACCTCTACGAATACAAGAGCGACAAGGAAACCGGTGAGAAGTATATTGTTGGCCTTCGGGCGGAGCAAAGGCTGACCAGCGGCATACTCTTTGTGCTGGCGGACTCCATCCCCTCGGCGCTGTATACCACCGGCCACGGGGAGATCGCCAACCTGACGAGGCTTGACGGGCTTCTCACTTCCGGCAACTACGAGGTGGGCACCATCAACCTGGCACTGGAGGACATTCCGGAGGAGACCACAATTCTCATAATATCCTCCCCCACGGCGGACTTCACCGATGAGGAAATTGAGAAGATGGACGCCTTCTTTGCCAGGGGCGGCAACGCCATCATCACTATGACCTACACCGTTACGGAGCCCCTGGAGCGCCTGGAGCGGTATTTTGAGGAATGGGGAATAAGATACGATACCTCTATGGTAATGGACAGAAAACAGTCCCTGTCCGGCTATCCCATGTATGTGGTCCCCACCATCCACGATGTGGAAGGGCTAACCGAAACCCTGGATACCAAGTCCAGCTTCATACTTGTGCCCGGCGCCCGGCCGATAGAGCTTTTGTTTAGCGAAAGCGGCTGGCGCGCAAACAAGGTGCTGTTTAGCTCGTCATCCGCTGCTTACAGCAAGAGTTTCGAAAAGGGAATAGTCAGCGCCATTGAGCAGGAAGAAGGGGACAAGCTTGGCCCCTTTAACGTGGGAGTGCTCTCTGTTGAGACCCACATGGACAACCTGGACTACGACTATTCTTTCCTGCTGTTCCTGAACACGGGTATGATAAGCGATTCCGTCCTGGAAACGGACAACATGCTCAACTCCAAATACATGATGGCCGCCATCGACATGATGACCGACGACAGCGACGCTGTAATTATCCAGCCAAAGAATTTCTCCTCCATAACCCTGACCGTACTCGGCTCGCAGGTGAGGGCCTTGTTCTGGATTCTCATCATAGTCATACCCTTTGGAATACTAGCGGTGGGCATTGCAATATGGCTCAGGAGGAGGCATTTGTAATGTCAAAGTCGCTTAGGCCGATAATTATCACGGGCTCGGTCATAGTTTTGCTGGTAATCGCCATGGTTCTCATGGTGTATGTTTTCCCCACCGGTGTGGAAGAAGAGCCTGAGGCGGAGGAGACCGTTCCTTCGACGGAGATACATAAAATCATTGACGAGCCTGATTCCGAGCTTCTATGCTATGAGATTATCCCTGCAGAGGGAGACACCATGAGGGTGGAGATAAACAGGCAGGAGGACGGCTCCATCAGCTATAATGTCATCCCCGCCACCGAGTATTTCGAATATGATACCTCCAAATTCCGTTCCATGATATACACCCTGACCTCCATTTCCGCCACCGATCTGGTGGAGGAGGACGCCGGGGACCTGGCAATATACGGCTTGGATAGGCCCTGGCTTACCGCACGCAGCTACTATACTGGAAACAGGGTGGTGGATCTTTATATAGGCAACCCGACGCCAACTGACAACAACTACTATGTCACCACCAATGAAACGGATACCGTCTATACCATAGGAAATTATGTGGTATCCCTCCTTTCCCGGAAAGATATTGACTACAGGAAGATAACCCTGTTTCCCCTCTATAGCGAAGAGGAGGTTTACGACAAAATCAACTATGTAAAGATGACCCTCAGGGACGGCACGGTAATTGAGATAAACCATGAAGATTTGGATAACCTCAGCGAAGGTAACGTTACCGGTTCCGCCTATTTTATGACTTCCCCCGTCAGGTCCTCCTGCAACGATACTTTGGTGAAGGAAAAGATAATAGACGTGGTGTCCAAACTGACTAGCAGCGAAGTGCTGATGGACATTACCCCGGAACAGTACCAGGAATACGGTTTCGACAATCCTGCGAAGCTGGAGATGACCGATACCGCGGGCAACGCGGTAAGCATCCTTGTGGGGAAAAAGCGGGACGACAGCAGCTATTACGTAATGCTGGAACAGTCCCCGGAAACCGTGATCGCCTGCTATGCGGACGCCTTTACATGGCTGGACATAAACTATATCGAGCTGATGAACCGCGTTGTATGGATAGAAAAGATTGTGGATATAGAATCCGTGGTGTATAATCTGGACGGGAAGAGTTACGTTGTGGAAATTACCCACGGCAAGACCGTGGGGGAAGACGGTAAGGAGAAAGCAACCCTTTCCGCCACCCTCAACGGCGAGGAAATCAGCGAGACCAACTGCCGCCGACTGTATACACGCACGCTGAATTTCCGTATAATAGGGAACGTCCAGGACACCGGCAATTTGGGCGACGCCCAGTATAAGATAACCCTCAACAAATTGGACGGCACAAGCAGGACCATGGAGCTTATAAAGCTCAATGAGCGGCAATATGCCGTCCGCCTGGACGGAGAGGTAAACTACTACGTCTATAAAAAGAACGTTACCACACTGCTGGAAGCCTTCGAGACGGTTCTCTCCGGCAAGGAACTGCCCATGAGCTACGACGCGTAAGGCTTTTTGCAAAATTATTGGCATAAGCGCAAGACAGTGTGGCTTCCGGGAAACCTATTTCCGGAAGCCACGTTAAGCTTTTGAGACCCTTTGCGAGGTAACAATATGAAACCACTGAAACGTATTGCAGCAATTCATGACCTGTCCGGAATGGGGAAGTGCTCCCTGACCATGGCCATCCCCGTCATATCGGCCACCGGAGTGGAGTGCTCCTGCATTCCAACGGTGCTGCTTTCCACGCACACGGGAGAATTTACGGGCTATACCTACAAGGACCTGTCGGACGAAATGCTTCCCATTGCCTCCCACTGGCGACGGGAGGGCGCCAGTTTTGACGGCATATATTCGGGATATCTGGCCTCCCCTGCCCAGGGCAAGTTGCTGGAGGATGTAATCGACCTGCTGGCAGATAAGAATACTATAATTGTCATGGATCCGGTTATGGCCGACAACGGCGAGTACTACAGCAACCTAGGAGAGGAAATGTGCCGGGAATTCAGGCGCCTCTGCGCTCTGGCGCATGTGATAACCCCCAATATTACAGAGGCAGCCTTTCTGGCGGGCGTGGAGTATAGGACTGGCCCCCACGGCAGGGACTATGTGGAAAAGATTCTTGAGCGGCTGTGCCGGCTGGGACCCCGCAGGGTGGTAATTACCGGCGTCCGGCCTCCTGAGGGAGGCGTGGGAAATCTTGCCTTTGACCGGGAGAGCGGCGGAACCTTTTTGGCCATGCGGCCGGCCAGCGAGGGCGTGTTTTACGGCACCGGGGATTTGTTTGCCTCCGCACTAGCGGCCTTGCTGGTCCGGGGAGCGGGGCTGAAAGACGCCCTTGAGACCGCCAACGCATTGGTGGA
The DNA here is from genome assembly GCA_050944015.1 of Oscillospiraceae bacterium. Lineage (GTDB taxonomy): Bacteria > Bacillota > Clostridia > Oscillospirales > Oscillospiraceae > DUOX01. The sequence goes on along the minus strand of JBMNQG010000013.1, from coordinate 30,357 downwards.
CGAAAGCATCCGGAGAACGGAAATGCGGGGCACACCCAGGAGATTCGGTGTTGATTTTGAAGGCGCCCTGCCCGCATATGTCCGGAGGGTGCAGGAAATCTTCGGGGAATGATAAAGCATAAAAAAATAAGCCCTGGAGCAGGCATCCTGCTCCAGGGCTTTGTTTTAGTGTTGAGAATTCTCCTGTCTAGGAGGGGTTATCGAGACGCCACGGCGGTTTTCAGGAAGTCGCACCATTTTACGTAGTATGCGGTGGACAGGTGAACGCCGTCCCAGCCTATGCCCTCCTTGGGCAGGTCTCCGTTTTCGTCGGCCAGTGCGCCGTAGACGTCAATGTAGGCGAGCCCGCGCTCCGCGGCTATTTCCTTCAGGCAGTCGTTGAACTTTTGTATCTGGCTCTTGTTGATATAGCTGCTCTTTGCCGACTGGGCGGCGCTGACCGGGGTGAGGGATTGTACATATATCCTGGCGTCGGGCAGGGCCGACTCAATAATGTCCAGGACTTTTTCGTATCTGCTCTTAAAGGTTTTCACGTCGCTGCCCAAATCGTTGATGCCAAGCATGAGGAAAACCTTGGAGCCGGAAACGCCCGGCAGGGCCTGCGGGATGGTCATACTCATGTTGTTGATGCACTTGTAGGTGGATAAGTTGGCCGCTGATACGCTCTGATAGCAGAGGTACTGGGGAGTATTCAGGCCGCTGAATATCTGCAGGCCCTGAGTCAGGGAGTCGCCTATAAAAATCGCATCGGAAAACCACTCATCCGTCACAGGCTCCGGCGTCGGGGCGGGCACGGAGCTAAAGTCCGGCTGCGGCCTTATCTGGGGGTCTAAAAGCCTCATAACCACAGCGGCGGCCTCCGCCCTTGTCAGTTCCTTGGAGCCCTGGAAGTTCCTATGGGAGTCTCCCTGAAGCAGGCCCTTGGCGTAAGCCTGGCGGACGTAGGGCAAATATTTCTCAGGGATTTCGGAGTAATCCGCTATGAAATTCTCCAGGTTTTCAGCGGTGGCCTGGCCTTCTCCCAGGATGTTTTCCGCCGCCCGAACCAATATCACCGACATCTGGTAGCGGTTAATACTGGTGTCCAGGCTTCCGGGGCTGTTTTCAAATTCGCCGGTGAGCACCAGACCCTTTTCCAAGGCCGCACAATAATAGATGGATGCCCAGTAGGTTTTGGGCAATTCCTGGCCGCCGGACATTTGGATTATGCCCCCCGTTTCCCCGGGGATATCCTCCGGATATATGGCACAGCCAATCATCTTCAAAAACTGACCCGCGGTCAGAAAATCATCGGGGTGGAAAAGGCCGTCCTCATAGCCCTGTAAGATGCTAAGCTCCGTAAGAGCCATCACGTCCCGGTAGAACCAGGCCCCCTCCTGTACGTCAGGGTAGGATACGGGGATCCTTTCTTCAACAGGCAACGGCGTTTCAGTTGCCTCGTCAGGAGAAGTATTGGCAAAGGCTCCCAATTGGGCTGTGTCGGAAGCATGAAGGAGCAGGAGTATATATGAAAGAACCAATAGAGATTTCAGTGCTTTAGAAAACATTATTGCCTCCGAAGTAAACCGCGCAAATTTGGAAAATGTCAAAAAAAGCGGTAAATTGTGTACTAATCATTATATAGAAATAATTAAACCGTGGTCAAGGTTTTTTATCTGTGAATTAACGGTATTTACATTGACACCAATTTGCGGGGGTGATAATTTATTGACAAGCAAGTTAGCCGGGAGCCGTAGAACATGGCTTGTGCGCACGTCTATGGCTAGCCGGCGCGTGAGTCATTTTTTGTTATGAGATGGAATGGGGGGAAAAGTATGACTCTCATGCAGCTGAGGTATTACATTTCCGTTGTGGAAACTCTGAGCTTTACGCGAGCTGCGGAAATAAACATGATTGCCCAGCCGGCATTAAGTTATTCCATAAAAATGCTGGAAGAAGAGCTTGGGGGCAAACTGCTTAATCGAACTACCCGTTCCGTGAGCCTTACCCCGGCAGGAGAATGGTTTTACTGGGAGGCAAAAAAGCTTTTGCGCCAGATGGAGGCTGCTAAAGAATATGTAAGGCAGATTTCCAATGACAAATACATATTGAGAATTGGATATTCCAGCCTGGCGGACCTGGGCATGCTTTCGGAAATAATGAAACAGTTCAACAGCGCTTATCCAAACGTTACCTTGCGGCTTATCCGGCAGGACATGTCCTTGAAGCTTTTTAACTCCTTGATCGAGGGCGAAATAGATATCGCCTACTGTTTTGATTTAACCCTGGACGGCAGAACTGACATCAAGTACAGGGTTTTGGGGCGCGGGTCCAATTATGTGATTCTGCCTAAAGACCATCCACTTGCTTCCAGAGATAGTCTAACGCCTGAGGATATTGCATCCGAGACCCTGCTTATCTTCCAGGAACATCCCCCTGAGGATAAACGGGATTATTTTCCGTGCAAAAATACCATGGCAGTGCTGGATATCGAATCTATGGAGATGCTGATTTCAGCCCATTTGGGAATATCCGTGCTCCCTATCACAAATACTCATAAATTCAACAAGCTGAAGATTGTGAAGCTAGTGAACGACGAGAATGGCGAGACAGAAGTAGACCTGTTGCTGGCCTGGTCGGACAACTCCTCAAGCCCTGTGGTGAAAATGTTTGTTGACTTTCTGGATAAAAGAGGCGTTGGTTCATAACTAAATCTCAATTCTTATTTTTATATCCAATTTATAAATTATTTTTATTAATAGGAATAAAAGATGTATTTAAATAATTGCAATATCTTACATATAATTTCTATAAATTGTGGCCGGTCATAAAATTGTATGGCCGGTCATAAAATTTTGATAATTTGAGAAAGGGGTGGATTTCGCTGATGGCAAAACGTCGTTTGTTGGCATTATCAGTTGCAGTGGTATTTAGTTTTGTGCTGTTTGCCGGATGCGGCACGAAAGAGGAGGACAGCGCGGAAGAAGTTAGCACAGAGCCGTCTCCCGCATCCACGGAGGAGGCGGCAGAGCCCACGGAAGAACCGGAAGCAACATACGATCCTGCAAAAATAATGAAACTGTCTGAGGAAAAGGCGGAGCTCAGCATCTGGATTGCCACTCCAATGAGCATTGAAAACAACACGGAATCTGTAAACGAGCTGACGGCAATACAAAAATACGAAGAGCTTACCAACGTACATATAAACTGGCAGCAGGCCAGCGTTGTCGGCGCCAAAGAGCAGTTCGGGGTTATGATAGCCGGAGGGGAATACCCGGACATAATCCTGGCCCTTGAGAATTATTACATCGGCGGAACCACAGGTGCTTATGAGCAGGGGATTATAATTGCACTTGACGATTATCTGGAAGAGTACATGCCTAATTATTCGGCAAAAGTCAAAATGGATGAAGCCATAAAAAAAGAGGTCGTTACCGATGAAGGCCGGTATTTGGCTGTATACGGGTTTTATGACCATGAATATTATCCCCTGTCCGGGCCCATGGTGAGAGCGGACTGGCTGGAGGAACTGAGCTTGGATGTGCCCGTTACCTATGACGACTATTATGAAGTCGGCCTTGCCTTTAAAACCGAGTACGGGTGCTCCGACCCCATACTCATACTGGGCGACGGGAGCTTTTTCGCCGGCGGAGAATATGTGTCGGGCTATTTTGCGGGAGGCTGGGGAACCCCCGGTTTTAGTTCCACCGCCTCCGGCCCCGGGGCTTTGGGACTTTACAGAGTTGGAAACACCGTGTACAGCTCCCTTAACCAGGAGGGCTTTAAGGACTATTTGATGATGCTGAATAAATGGTATGAGGCAGGGGTCATAAGCAGGGATTTTGTAACCAATCCCACAAACCAGATGACGCCGGATTTCTCTTCCTTTATCTTTAACGACAAAACCGGCATTTTCATTGGGGATTCCGTAAACATGGTGGGTTATGCCTTGAATGCGGTGAACCCGAATTTTAAGCTTGTAGGTGCTCCCGACCCGGTAGTGGATGAAAGCTCCGGTCCGTCACCCTTTGGTATTGACCGAAACCGCCAGCAGGGCAGCTCGGCCTGCATAAGCACCACCTGCAAAAATGTGGAACTGGCCATGCGCTGGCTGGATCAGTGGTTCTCCGAGGAGGGCGTAATACTGGCAAACTACGGAGTCGAAGATTTGGCCCACACACTGGACAGCGACGGAGTCCGCAGATATACGGATATTGTCCTCAACAACGAGATACTCACCCAGCAGGCGGCCACGGTACTGTATACTGTTATTTTCTGTCCAACAGTCAACACCCAGCAGAACAGATTTACCATGTGGGAGGACCAGCCGGCCACTCTGGATGCGGTTTACGCCTGGACCAATTCCACCACCGGCGAGGGTATTCTTCCTGGCGTTACTTTGAACGACGAGGAATCCGGGTTCTACTCCGACAAAGCCGTTACAATCCAGACCTATGCATCTGAGAATATTGCCCGATTTATTAACGGCGATAAGAGCTTCGATGAATGGCCCTCCTTCCAGGAACAGCTGCTGGAGCTTTGGCTTTTGGAGTGCATTGAAGTTTATCAGAATGCGTTGGACAGGTATGAACGGCGGTAAAACCTGGCGAATTGCAGAGTGAAGGAGAAGACGATTAATGATTCTGGATATGTTTGCCCATATTAGAGGGCCTAAATACAGCGCCGAACTTAAACGCCGCGTGGGCGACGACGGGATCGGCGGGGGCAATCCCATCAGGGACAGCCTGGAAGGCAGGTTCGAGTCCATAGAAAAGCAGTGCCCGGAGGGCTATACCTCTGTGATTTCCACCATGATGGAAAATATACCCCGGCTGGAGGATGAGATTGCCCTGGCGAAGACGGCGAATGACGAATACGTGGAACTCATGGAGAAGTACCCGAAATATTTCTGCGGCGCTGCCGCCCTGCTGCCCACCTCTGATATGAAGGAGGCGGTCAAGGAAGCCAGAAGGGCAATAGAGGAATTAAAGCTCAGCGGTTTTCTGGTGGGCAGCCATGTATGCGGGGACCTTCTGGGCCATGAAAAAATGTTCGATTTGTATGAGATGGCGGCACATTACGACGTGCCTATCTGGATTCACCCCTATCACAGGTTCCCCCACGTGGATTTCGGCCCCTTCGATTACGCCTGCGAGACGGCAAAGACTATGATGGATCTGTCCACCAGCGGCGTTTTTGAGAGATTCCCCAACATCAAATTTATAGCGCATCATGGCGGCGGGGTTGTGCCCCTCTTGTATCCTCGAATGATAGCCATGTACTATTGCGTGGAGGATAAGGGGATAATGAAGGCTTTGGAGGAGCAGTCGGATAATCAGCTTAAAGGCCCCGCCGGAAAGAAGGGGAAGGTGCCAGAATGGAGTGTCGAGCAGGGGATGAAATATTTTCAGAACCTTAAGAGCTTCTACGTTGATACCGCTTTTGACGGAGTTTGCCCCGATGTTCTGGAACTGCGCCTGAAATTCTTCGGCGTAGATAAGTTCGTGTTTGGCGCCGACTTCCCCGGCGGGCCTACCTCAGACAAGGCCATAGCCGAAGCCAAGTTCAATATAGACAGCCAGAACATATCCGTCGAAGACAAGAAAAAGATATTCTATGAAAACGGGAAGAAGCTGTTAAAGCTGGACGCCATATAGCGAAAAACTATAAAAACGAAAAAGGCTGTGCCGATGAGCACAGCCTTTTTTAGGTCTTCCTCAACTGATGCAGGTGTACATGGAATAGGGCGGCCGCGGGTCGCCGGTAAAGGTGAGGAAGTAGTCCTCAATTACCTCCGACAGAAAGATGTTGGCCTTGGTAAGGTCCCGCTTGCTGGGGCGGTTTTGGAAGTCATAATGCCAGAAAACCGAGCCGGGCATGCCTATGCCCATGGGGTCGTTGTCCACCATGAGAGAAGCGTCCCCGAAGCTTTCCTCGTCCTTTACCGACGCCGCCTTGGCCACTATCTTCTGCTGGGCGGGGGTTAGCTTTAAAAATTCAGGGTCGTTGGAGTCCTCCTTATAGCGCTGCATAAGGGCCTGGGCGTCGTCAATGTTCATCTTGAGGGCGAAGGCTAGCTTATCCACGGATTCGTGGCGCAGCTCTTTGCCGGGACAGGCGAATTTGCCTACGCAGCGTATGCCGTTAACCCTCAGGTACTCAACTAAAACTTCCAAAGTGCCGTAGCACTCCTCGGGGCCTACCCCGCTGCCACCGTAAGTGCAGAAGGCGACGCCGTAGATGGTCTTTTTGTTGGGGTCTGCCTTGCTGCCCGGGGCACCTGTGCCGGTGGAGGGGCAGACGATGCCCTTTACTCCCGTGCCGTAATGGACTCCGGGGATGGTGTCGGGCAATACTTGTTCCCCGGCGCCGGGAGCCAGGGGTTTTCCCTGTGCCAGAAGCTCCATGACCCTCTCATAAACCTCCCGGTTGCGGTAGAGTTGCTTTTTACCCTGAAGGCCCATAACCATGCTTACCTCCTTATAGGGAAGGCCGGCTATTATGGGGGAACCCAGGCACACAAGGTCGTAGTCCTCTACGAAAACGGGGTCCTTGTTCCAGTCCCGGCGGGGGTCTATCTTCACAAGATGGGTTTCAAAGCCGTATTTCTCGCATACCTTGCCGAATTCCTCCGCTACCATTTTGGTGTTTCCGGTGATGGAGCCGTATATTACAAGCGCTTTTCTTAAAGCCATATCTTGCCCTCCTTTATGATTTTGACGGAAGCTCCACGGTAGTGTCCATCACCTGGATAATGTCTCCGCCCAGGGTTTCTGCCCAGCAGGTGACGTCCACCAGATGCAGACCGTTCCTTATGTATTTGTCTGTGACGACCCCTTTGCAGATGGCGGTGTCCCCCTCCATGCCGTGACGGTTTACGTATTTGCCGCGCATTGAGGGCACCTTGTCCAGCATTTTCTTGCCGGGCTGGTTGTCCGCCATGCATTTGAAAAGGTTTTGGAAGCGCCATTTGAAGGCCCGCAGGAAACCGTCGTCGCCCATCCAGTTTGTCACCATGCGGAGAATGAAGTTCCGGGCGGTAAAGTTGTAGAACACCGCCCTGGCCCCGGGGATGCGGCAGTAGGAGTAGTGGCGGGCTATAAAGTGTATCTTTTGTCCATACCTGTCCGTCATCAGCTCGCCGCCCATGCCGGCTTCAATAAAGCCCCGCGCGTCCGGCATGCTCATCAGCATGTCGCCGTGAAGCCTGAACATGTCAATGTCGGAGATTGGGCCGGAGCATACGGGAGTGAGCTCGTCTCCTACGGACACGTCCTGCCAGTAGCGGGGGACGCTGCCCCTTATCTCCTCGTTTTTCCAGAGGCTGACGATATATTCCCACTCCTCCTCCGTGGTTATGTGGACGGGTGGTATGTAATCCAGCCACTCAAAGGTCTGTTCATAGTCGCTGGGGATGGGGCCGCCGTCGATAAAGCGCATCATGGCGTTGCGACCGTATCCCTTGCCCCGGCCTATGAGACGGCCGTTGCCGTCGTACATTTCCCCTTCGCCGTAAAGCTTGAACTGCCGGAGAGTGCTGCCTTCCGACGGAGTCACGTCCGTTATCTCCTGCTTGGTGCTTTTAAAGGTTATTTCGTCTCCGGCGTAGACATAGTCGAAAAGCTCAATGTCCCCGCCGTCGTTGGCGTAGTAGAACAGGTCCCCCAGAGCGTCCCCGATTTCGTCCATCATTGGAAAGCCGGTAATGTTTTCCCTGAAAATAAAGCAGGGCAAAGCGGGTATTTTGCCCCAGCGGGTGCGGGCGGCGTAGCCGGGGTTGTTGAAAAGCGGGTTGTAGCGGTCCCATATCTGGGCGTAGGCCAGCATTTCCTTTTCGTCCGCCATCACCGTTCGGTCGGTCATGGGGCCAACGCCGCCGGAATTTCTGACCTTTTCCATGAGACCGTCAAGAGCGGCCCTCTCCTCAGGGGAATAAACGCCCGGATAAAAGACCTGGAATTTCCTGCCGCTTAAATCCACAGTTGCACCTCCTAGCTGATTGATATTATCTCGGAAATGGCGATATTGCGCTCCCCGTTATAGGTCATGAAATAGTCTTCGACGAAATCCGCTATAAAGGCCCTTGCCTTGGCCTCCTCCCTGGGGCCGGGCTTGGATTCCAGGTCGTAGTGGAAGAAATAGGAGCCTGGCTTTTTCGTGCCGTCCTTCAGAGTGTAAATTACGGGGTCGCACACATCAGCGTCGGGGATTTCGTCGCTCATCTGTTTGCCGGGGCGGAATTCGGCCTTGGGCTTAACCCCAAGCGGGTAGCCCGCTGGGCCGGTTTCCTTTCCGCCGCAGGCAAATTTGCCCACCACGCCCACGTTGTTCAGGTTAAGGTAGAGCTTCAGGGTTTCAAGGGTGGCAAGACATTCCGAGGAGCCGTAAAAGCCTCCGCCGTAGGTGGTAAACACTATCCCCAGGGGCCGGTGGTCATCTTTCCGTAGCACCCCGGGGTAGGGGGCGGCATGGCGGCGCCACATAGCACCGGGTTTGGCGGGAGCTGCGGCCGCATCGCTTTTTTTGGCGTCTAGATTGGACTGAACTTCCTTTTCCAGGGCTCCTCCGCCCCCAAGGCTCATGGTCTTGATTACTATCTGAAGGGGCGCCCCGGCCACAATGGGGCTGCCAAGACAGACCACATCGTAGTCGTCAAAATAGAGTTTGTCCTGCATGCCCGCCCAGTCGGCCTTGTTTGACATCTTGAAAAATGTTACGTCCCAGTTGTAATACTCGAAGGTCTCCTTGAACCAGGTGGCGATTTTTTCGGTGTTCCCGGTCATTGTAGCGTACAGAATCAGCGCACGTCTTTGCTTCATACATCTCTTCCTTTCTTAAGTCCAACTTTCAGCGAGGAGCTGGTCGTCTTCTACCCTGTGACAGGCAACGTGATGGCCGGACCGGATTTCCCGGAGTCCCGGGGTCTCCAGGCCGCACTTGTCAATGGCGTAGGGGCAGCGGTTTGCAAACCGGCAGCCCGGGCCGGGCTCTATTGGAGAGGACAGCTCGCCCTTCAGGAGTATTTTCCTGCGCTTTACGTCTATGTCAGGAATGGGGATGGCGGATATTAGACCCTTTGTGTAGGGGTGCATGGGGCTTGTAAAAAGCTCCTTTGCTTGACAAGTCTCCACCACCGTGCCCAGATACATGACCATGATTTCATCGGAGATGTGGCGCACCACGGACAGGTCGTGGGTAATGAAAATGTAGGTAAGCTTTTGGGCTTCCTGGAGGTCCTGGAGCAGATTTAACACCTGGGCCTGTATGGACACGTCCAGGGCTGAAACGGGCTCGTCGCAAACTATGAATTTGGGGTTTAAGGCCAGTGCCCGGGCTATTCCCACCCGCTGGCGGCGCCCGCCGTCCAGCTCGTGCGGGTAGCAGAAAGCCAGCCGCCGGGCCAGGCCCACAGTATCCATGAGCTCCAGCACCCTTTTCCTCAAATGGTCCCTTGACCTGCAGGTTCTATATACCCGAAGAGGCTCTGCAATCAGGTCGAAGACGCAAAGGCGGGGGTTAAGGGAGGAATAGGGGTCCTGGAAAATAAGCTGCATGTTTTTCCGCAGCTCCTTTTTCTCACGGCCCCTGGCCCTTGTGACGTCCCTGCCGTTAAAGAGAATGGTGCCCTCCGTGGCATCCTGAAGGCCAATGACCACCCGGCCCAAAGTGCTCTTGCCGCAGCCGGATTCGCCCACAACGCCAAGGGTTTTGCCTTCCTCCAGCGTAAAGGACACGTTATCCACCGCGTGAAGCATTCCGGCGGGGGTCCGGAAGTATTTTTTGAGGCCGTAGACTTCAATAAGGTTCATTTACAGCATACCCCCTTTCCCCGCCGCCATTTCCCTCCAGCGGCGGGGCGTGATGGCAGCGCACCTGATGCCCCGAGGACATTTCCACCATGGGCGGCGAAGATTTCCAGCAGATTTCCGTAGCGAAGGGACACCGGGGATGGAATTTGCAGCCTGGGGGCAGCCTGGTGGGGTCTGGCATAAGCCCCTCTATGGGCTTTAAGCGATTTTCGTCGCTGGTTAGGGAGGGGAGGGAATCAAACAGCCCCCTGGTGTATGGATGGGAGGTCTCCTTGAAGATGTTTCTGAGACTGCCGCACTCCACCACCTCACCGGCGTAGATTACAGCCACCTTGTCACAGGTCTCGGCCACGACCCCCAAATCGTGGGTGATGAGCAGCATGGAGGTGCCGAAATCTTCCTTCAGTTTCTTTATCATGTCCAGCACCTGGGCCTGGATGGTGACGTCTAGGGCAGTTGTGGGCTCGTCGGCTATTAGAAGCTGGGGGGTGCAGGCCAGGGCTATGGCTATTACCACGCGCTGCTTCATACCTCCTGAAAACTGGTGTGGGTAGTCCCTGCCCCTGCTGGCGGGTATGCCCACAAGCTCCAGCATGTCCAGCGCCCTGTGCATGGCTTCCCTGTAAGTGCATTTCGTATGGTGCTGGATTACCTCGGCAATCTGCCTGTCCACCTGCAGCACAGGGTTCAGGGCCGTCATGGGGTCCTGAAATATCATGGATATTTTGCCGCCCCGGATTTTTCTCATTTCGGCTTCGGACTTTTCCAGCAGGTTTTCTCCGTTAAATATTATTTCTCCATCAATTATTTTGCCGGGCGGATTGGGAATGAGCCGCATTATGCCCAGGGCCGTGGTGGTCTTGCCAGCGCCGGTTTCGCCCACCAGGCCAAGGGTGTCGCCCTTTTCCAGGCTCAGGTCAATGCCGTTGACGGCCTGAACGCAGCCGTCGTCGGTGAGGTAGTGTATGACAAGGTTTTTTATTTCAAGCAAACTCATATCCATCCTCCTTAGCGCTTCAGCCTGGGGTCAAGGGCGTCCCGGAGGCCGTCGCCGAACAGGTTGAAACCAAACAGGGTGAGCATTATGGCAAGGCCGGGGAAGACCACTATGGGCCAGAAGGTCCGGATATACTCCCTGCCGGCGGACAACATGCTGCCCCATTCAGCCTCCGGGGGCTGAACTCCAAGCCCAATAAAGCTGAGGCTGGAGATCATCAATATGCAGGCCCCTATCCGCAGGGTGGATTCCACAATGATGGGGGAAAGAATATTGGGCACTATATGCCGGAGCATGATTCTCGCGTTGGATGCCCCGGTGACCCGGGCGGCTTCAATGTATTCCTGCTCTCTCAGGGAAAGCACCAGCGCCCGCATGAGCCGGGCGTAGCCGGGGATGCAGCCAATGGCAATGGCTATGGCGGTGTTTCTCACCCCCGTGCCGAGAGCAGCGGATACGCAGACCGCCAGCAGGAAACCGGGTATGGCCATGAGGATATCCATCAGGCGCATTATAACTCCGTCATAGGTGCCGCCGAAATATCCGGCGCTTACTCCCAGAATCCCGCCCACCACAAGGGCCATGGCTATGGCCAGTATGGCCACCAGCAGGGAGATACGCCCGCCGTATATTATCCGGCTGAGTATGTCCCGGCCAAAGTCATCGGTACCCAGAAGGTGTTCAGAGCTTGGCTTCTCTAGGGTGCGGGTCAAATCCTGGGCGGCGTAGTCGAAGGGCGCGATGTAGTCGGCAAAGACTGCCGCCAGCACAAGAACGACAACGATGAACAGGCCAACCATAGCCAGCTTGTTCCTGCGCAGCCGCTTCAGGATGTCCCTCATCTGGCTGCGCCTTTTCCATTCCTCTATGCTGTCGGATCCATTCTCACAGCAGGGGCAGGAATTTATCCTATCCATTGGATTGCCCCCCTTCCGTGAGGTTTGCGGAAAGCTTTTTGCCGTTTTTGGAGCCTTTCCTGTACTGGGCCATTATTCTGGGATCCACAAAACCGTAGGCTAAATCTACCAGCAGGTTGATTAGGCATATGAGGGCGGCCAGGATAAGGACGCTTCCCCGGATAACGGGATAGTCCCGGTTGTTTATGGCGGACATCATGAGGGTGCCGAGGCCCGGCAGAGAGAAGATGCTCTCAACTATAATGGAGCCGGATATGAGTATGCCGAACTGGAAGCCGATGGTGGTGATGATGGGAATCAGGGCGTTTTTCAGGGCGTGCCTTCTCACCACCGTGCGCTCGCTGATGCCCTTGGCCCGGGCGGTGCGTATGTAGTCCTGCCTGATGACGTCCAGCATGGAAGATCGGGTCATCCTGGTCAGGGTGGCAATAAAGGAAAGGCCGGATGCCAGGGCCGGAAGAACCCAGTTTTTCCAGGAGCCCGTGCCCGAGGCCGGCAGCAGCTTAAGATTGAGGGCGAATATAATCATGAGCATGAGTGCCAGCCAGAAGCCCGGCATTGACGCAAAAATAAGTGACCCGGTGGTGACGGAATAGTCCGCCAGGGAATACTGCCGGGTGGCGGAAATTATGCCGAAGGGCACGCCAAAGGCCACGGCAATTATTATGCTGATTACGGCCAGCTTAAAGGAGATGGGAAACCGCTCTACAATCTCCGTCGCGACGGGACGTTTTGTGGTATAGGACGTGCCCAGGTTCCCCTCGGTGACTATGCCTTTCAGGTAGTTGAAAAACTGGGTCAAAAAGGGTTTGTCAAGACCAAGCTCCCTGTATTTTGCGTCGTATTCCTCCTGAGTGTAATTGCCTCCAAGGAGGGCGGATACCGGGTCTCCTGGGTCTATCTCGCCTATGACAAATACTATGAACACCACCCCAATTAGCACCGGTATGGTCCAGAGAACTCTCTTGATTACATATCTAATCATGTGGATACCTCCGAAATACTCGCCTTTTAGAAAAGGGCAGAGCACAGCTCTGCCCCTTTCAATTTCGCCCTTCCGTCAATCGGTGTATGTGACGAACTTGAGGTTCACGCTGCGGGCGGTGAGACCGGTGACATTGTCTACGTTGGTGTGGTAGAGAACCGCGCCGTTGGAGTAGGCGACGGGGATGTACCAGTAGTTGGCCGCAACCCACTGCTGAGCTTTCTTGTAAGCCTCAGCCCGGACGGCGGGGTCAATGCTGGTGTTGCCCTCGCGGATATATTTGTTGAACTCTTCGTCGGCCATCCGCACGGAACCGTTGGTGCCTTCCTCGCCAATCAGCTTGAAGATACTGCTTGCAATAAAGGTGCCGCCGCCGGTGCCGGAAAGGCCCAGCTCGCATTCGTTGTTCATAAGCCTTGGGATTACGGTGGCAAAGTCGCCGGTTTCAATGTTCAGGTTGATGCCCACTTCTTTAAGCTGGGCCTGGATGATGGTGGAGGCTTTGTCGTTGATAGGCATGGAGGGGAAAAGCATGAGCAGTGTCAGCTCGCCCGGCTCGTAGCCGGCTTCCGCCAGAAGTTCCTTGGCCCGCTCGGGGTTGTATTCGTTGACGCGGATGGGCACGTAGTATTCCATGCCTTTTATCAGGCAGGAATCAGCCACCGTGCCGAGAGAGCCGAATACCGCCTTGGTGATGCCTTCCACATCCAGCGCCATGGCTACGGCCTGACGCACCCTGATGTCCTGGAATACTTCCATATATTGCGGCATGGTGACAGACAGGTTGTCATACGCCGGTAAGAGCTTGACTTCCGTGTCGCTGTAGGCACCGCCTGCTGCCTGGTCGTATTCATTCACTCCAACATTCAAAACGATGTCCAATACCTTGTTTTCAAAATCCACCATCATGGTGGTTATTTCGGAGTAATACTTGATTGTGATGGTTTCGGGCTCGGGCAGTTCTCCCCAGTAATCGTCCCTGCGCTTGTATGTAGCGTGGGAACCTGCCACGTTTTCAACACAAACATAGGCTCCGGTGCCTACGGGAGCATCCCAGAAAGCCTCCTTGTCGGTGGATTCTACATAGGATTTGCACAGAACACTTGCCCAGCGGTCATTGCTTAGCTTGTAGGCGAAATCGGGGTCAGGCTTGTGCAGTTTGATGGTGATTTTGTTCCCGTCAATGGTGGTGGCGTCGAAATCGATGTTGTCAAAGCCTGTTTCAAACTGGGTGTTCTCAAATACGAAGCGGGACAGGGAATACATAACGTCTTCCGGCGTCATGAGCTCCCCGTTGGAGAAATGGACGTCGTCCCGCATTACCAGTTCGAAGGTCAGGTCGTCCACAAATCCGATGGACAAGGCAAGGTTGGGCTTTATTTCGTTTGTTTCGTAGTCCAGAATTAGGATGGGGTCGTACACAAGAGAGAGTCCCAAGCCGCAGTTGGAGTTGGTGGTTGGGTCAAAGCCGTCGGCGGAATCTAGCGTACCTACCGCAAGGGTACGGGGTTCAGGTGCGGCGGGTTCACCCGAACTGGTGTCAGGGGCTTTGGTTGCGTCGGTCGGGGCCGGGGATTTGCCGCCTCCATCGCCTCCGCTGCCGCCGCAGGCGGACAGCAGCATGACTGCCACCAGTAGCAGTGCCAGTATGCTTGCAATCTTCTTCATTTTCCTCCTTCTCCTCCTTAAAAATGTTATTTTTACAGGGGGGCCGAAGCCGCCCTCTAAATTACTGTTTCAAAGAAAATACCCCGATTAAAGGCGTTGTTGGAAGGAGCAAAGGGCTGTGCTATAATATTGCAAAACGGTCATGCAAGAGATTTTTTTGCGGTCTTTAGAGTTCAAACGAGCATGTTAATTATATAGCCGGGTTTATGTAATTTTTTGTAAGAAAGGAATGGGGACAGATGGAAATATCCCAGCTTCAGTATTTTAAGGCCGTCGCAAGGCTTATGAGCTTTACCCAGGCGTCCAAGGAGTTGCACGTAACCCAGTCGGCCCTGAGCAAGTCCATATCCAAACTGGAACAGGAGCTTGGGCTTAAGCTCTTTGAGAGAGAGGGGAACAGCATACACTTAAACCGGTTCGGCCAGGCATTTCTTGAGTATACAAACACCGCCCTCATGGCCCTTGAGGACGGAATCCGGGCCACAAGGGAAATGGCCGGCCTTGAAAAGGGTGAAATCCATGTGGCAACCTGCCAGGATGTGTTTATTGCCCACCTGACGCGGGAATTTTTAATGGATTATCCCCACGTTTCCCTGTACTGCCATCTCCAGTCCCCGGAGCAGATGGTGGAGAGCCTGCAGGAAGGCTCGGTGGATTTTGCCATAAACACGGATATGATAGTGGGTTCTGATATAAAGTGGACGCCCCTCTTCAGGGACCATCTCACGGTTTTGCTGGGCCAATGCCACCAGCTGGCGGGGTGCGAGGCCATTGAACTGGGAGAGCTGGCCCAGGAGCGCTTTGTGGTCAGCAATATGGGCTACGGCATGGAAAACGCAACCTATATGCTCTGCCTGTCCGCAGGCTTCAAGCCCAAAATCCTTTATGAAGGCCATGATACGGACATGCCCATGAGTTTCGTGGCCTCAGGCAGGGCGGTTATGATAACGCCCTATTCCATAACCATGGGCGTAAGCCAGGTGATACCAAAGCTGGAAGGTATTTTATCTATTCCCCTTCTTCAAGGCGGCAAAAAAATGGAAAAGGTGATTGGAAGCGCAATGAAAAGCTCCCACTTTAAATCCCGGGCGGCCATGGAATTCCATGAGCGCATATGTAATTATTACAAAAATCTTTCTTAAGTGGATAATTATTTGTCAATTATTATAAATTGGCCAGCCCCCTTTCGTCAAATTCATAATTTTATGTAGTTCTATGAATTTGAGGAATGGTTTTCATATTAAAAAAGGATAGCAGAGATTTTCTGCTATCCTTTCATTCCATATTTTGCTCCTCTATTGGTATTCGGGGATGTTTTCCGGGTCCACCGTCAGATACTCGCCCTTTTTAAAGGCAAAATGGCCCGATTCGTAGGGCTGTCCTTCTATTGTTATGGTCACCATGTTTGTTTGGAAATAGCTGCCGACGGTGCTGGCAACGCTCTTTAGCAGCAGGTCTTCCAGGGTGGAGCCGGCGTTCATATCGGAGACGAAATCGGAGGACAGGTCTATGGTGGCCACTTTGGTGGCTTTATCAACGGAGACTTTCCTCACCTTTGTATTTTCCGATATTACCGGCTGAAGCCCCGCCGGCGCCAGCTTCATCTGCTCTTCCAGTTTGGCGGAAATATCATCCCCCGTAAACAGGGCTATTTCCCGCTCCTGATATACAAGGCCCTCGGCCTGGGCGTCCGGGAAATAGAACCTTACGTTTTGCCTGTAGGGCTGGCCTTCCTCTATGAAATCCAGCTCGCTGCTTATGACGGACTCGGGGCTATCCTTGCTGGAAAACTCGGTTTTTATGAGTCCTACGCCTGGGGCGTAGTAGTGCTTTATGATATAGTCGTTTCCTTCGGTGGTCACTTCCAGGGCCTTAAACGCCCCATAAGGCACCTGAACGTCGGCGTCCACTGCCGTAATGCTCCTGGTAGCCCCATCGTCTACTGGCCATGAATTGCCCACTGCAATGGGCTCCTGTATCAGGATGTCCTCCAGTTCGAAGGGGATACCCGTAAAGTCCTGCCTGTAATAAATCTCGCCTTCGGAATGCACCTTTTTCAATGCCCCGTTTTTAATGGTATAGACCGAAATGGAGACCGTACCTGGATTAATGGTGCGGATTTGTATGGTGTTTCCCGACAGGTAGTCCACATAAGTCTCGTATTCGGCAAATTCGTTGCCCGCCCCTGCGTATTTCATGTGCACGTTTTCCTTCATGGGGAAGTAATCGGAAACGCTTTCCCCTATCACGGGCCCTTCCGGGCTTGGTGAGGTGGGCTGCAGGGTCGGCTCCGGCGGCTGCGGCTCTGCTGCGGTTGGAGTAGGGCTTGGACTTCCCGCCGGTACTGTGGCAGTTTTACAGGCAGAAAGAATCAGCATAAGGGTCAACATGAGCAGAATTACTTTGCTTTTCATATTTCCTCCTCTTTCCAATTGATTATAAAAGACCGGTTTTTCTTTATTTTTCCCATTGGGAGGAAAATAATGCATTCTTATGGTTTAAAAAACGAATTAGGGAAAAATATCCCCGCCTGCCTGAAGCAAGCGGGGATTTTTCCGTGATTTATACTTCTGCCTTCCAGAGACCGTGGAGGTTGCAATATTCGTAGGCCGCCACAGGCTTGTCGTCTTCCAGGAGGAAAACGGCTCTGGGGGCGTCGCCGGGTTTGAGGGCCTTGCGCTGCCCACCGTTCTTCTGACTCATGTGCATTCCCTCCTATGTGTAGTTTTTTATATGGTCGCATTTGTTTTGAAAAAATACTGTGACCTACTCACAGTAATTGCGGGGTTTGCAGGTATAATAGACTTACAAACAAGCAAAGGGAGTGATTAGATGTCGATAGCAACAATCACAAAAGATAACTTTGAAAGGGAAGTAATAAATTCTGACAAGCCCGTTCTTCTGGATTTCTGGGCCAGCTGGTGCGGCCCCTGCCGCATGCTGGCACCCGTTATTGATGAGATTGCCGAGGAACTGACCGACGTGAAGGTCGGCAAGGTTAATGTGGACGAACAGCCGGAGCTGGCTCGTGCCTTCGGCGTGATGAGCATCCCAACACTGGTGGCGATAAACAACGGGGAGATAGTAAACACTGCCGTTGGAGTCAGACCGAAGCCGGAAATCCTGAGAATGCTGGATTTTGCCTAATATAGCGGCAAGAAGTCTATTCGGTCAAAAGCCTCAGTTTTTCTTTGTCAAGTATCTTAATGCTGCCCCGCCCCAGTTCCACAATGCCCTCCTGGCTGAAATATTTCAGCATCCTGCTGACCACTTCCCGGGCACTTCCTATGTATCTGGCAATCTGCTCGTGAGTTAAATAAAGGGTATTGCCTCCGGTTTTGCTTAGCTCATCCCACAGCAATATGGCCAATCGCTTATCCAGACTCATAAAAAGGATTTGCTGCATGGTCCACATCACGTCTGAAAAACTGTCGGCGGTGAGCTTGTAGGCGAAGTTCTGAACATAAACGTTGTTCTCGGAAAGAACCGAAAAATATGGAGCGCTTATCAGGAGGGCCTCCGTATACTCCTCTGCGTCGATGTGAACGTCAAAGGTGATGGAGGACAGAACGCAGGAGGCGGATAGAATACAGATTCCGCCGGTATTTACGCGGAAAAGGGTAATGTCCCTGCCTTCTTCGGAAAGCATGTATACCCGGAGCATTCCGCTCTTTACAAAGAGCACGCCGAGACAGTCGTTGTCTCCGTTGTGGATGGCGGCGCCTTTTTCAAAAGTCATAAACCTGGTATTTTGAAGCAGGCCTTCCTGCTCTTCGGGGGAAAGGTGGGGCCAGGACTCAAAATATCGGGAAAGAACTTCAACCATCTCGCTTTTATTCATTGCCCGCCCTCACTTTGGATTAGAATGAATAATTTAGGTTATAGTCAGTTTACACCAATTTTTTTACAAATACAAGTTGCTGCATAATATTATTATTAGGGTTTGGCGCTATAAATTACCAGGCACAAAGAAATGGAGTTAAACAGATGAGCAGGCTTTTTTTGGTAGTGCTCTTCGGGCTTGTGTTTCTTGCCGGATGCGGAAGAAATTCCCCGGCTCAAGAGGACGAAAAGAAGGCCTCCTTTACGATTATCACTAAGGAGGAGGCAAAGAAAATGATGGACTCAGGGCAGGACGTCATTATTCTGGATGTGCGCACCCAGGCGGAATACGACGAGGGACACATACCGGGCGCCCTTTTGCTGCCCAACGAGAGCATCGGCACTCAGGAGATTGAGGACCTCCCCGACAAGGAACAGACTATTCTCGTATACTGCCGCAGCGGAAACAGGAGCAAACAGGCTGCTCAAAAGCTTGCAGAGCTGGGATATACCAGCATTTACGAGTTCGGTGGAATAATCACCTGGCCATATGAAATCGTGAAATAAACAGGCTTTCTCCGAGATTTGCAAAATAAAAAAGCCCCTTCTCGGGGCTTTTTTATTTTGTGTCAGCGTTACAGGTTTATTGCGGCGTAAAAGCCTTCCTTGTTGGCCCACTCGACAGTCCGCGCCTTGAAGCAGTCGCCGGCCTGGGCGTATCCATCGGTGATGCCCATAAAGCTGTCCGCCAGGTCGGTGAGGGCTCTCATGCCTACTGACAGCACTATGGAACCGGCGGGTATTGTCACCTGCTTGCCGTCCTTTTCAAAGGTGACGCCGTCGGGCTGGATGCTCATGCAGCAGCCGCCAAGGATTACGGTCATGTTTGGTTCTCTTTCAACCTCGTTCAACAGCTCGTCCCTGTGGGTTTTTGAGGCGTCGGGAGCAAGTTCGGGCTGCATCTCCAAAATGGTGACCTTTTTGCCCAGTTTGCACAGGTGCAGGCCGGTTTCAATGCCCACCTGGCCGCCGCCGATGATGACTACGTCATCCGCCAGCTCGTTTTCGTGGCCGTAAATGTCAATGGCGACCTTGGCGTTTTCAACGCCGGGGATGCGGGGGATTACTGGGGTGCTGCCCACTGCGGCAATAACCGCGTCATAGCCTGACAGCATGTCCGGCGTTGCCTCGGTGTTCAGCATTATTTTGACCCCGGCTTTTTCCACCTGGCTAATCATCCAGTTTTTATAGTTGGCAAGGGGGTATTTGAAGGACACGTAATCCGCAAATTTCAGCTTGCCGCCCAGTTCGCCGGTCTTCTCATAAAGGGTGACGTCATGGCCCCTGTTGGCGGCCGTAAGCGCGGCCTGCATGCCGGCGGGACCGCCGCCGATAACCGCGACCTTCTTGGCCTTCTTGGGAGAGGGAATCTTCTCAATGGGGCCCTCCATGCCCACGACGGGGTTTACGGTGCACTGGAGGTGCTGTTCGTAGTTGTCAGAGTCGTGGCAGCGCATGCACTTGACGCAGGGGCGAACATCCTCGGTCCTGCCTTCGCGGCATTTCTTGACCCAGTCTATGTCGGCAATAAAGCTCCTTGCGGCCACCACAAAGTCCGCGCCTCCGGAGGCTATAACCTCCTCCGCCTGCTCCAGGGTGCCGAATCCGCCGATGGTGGAGACAAACTTTTTAATTCTGCCGGATTCCTTGAAGGCCTTGGCGATAAAGGCATTGGGGGTGGGGGGCAGGAACCCGCATGGGTGAGTCCAGGTCATCCACTTGGGATTGTGCATGCCCGCAGAGGCCTGTATGATGTCCACGTTTTCCTGCAGGATTTCGGCTATGCGGATGCCCTCTTCCAGGTCTATGCCGCCCTTTTCAAACTCCGTGCCGGACAGGCGCACTTCGATTATCATGTCCTTGCCCACGGCCTGTCTTATGCCATCTATGATGGACTTGGGGTAACGGCAGCGGTTCTCGGTGGAGCCGCCGTATTCGTCCTTGCGCTTGTTGGTAAGGGGGGAGAGGAATTGGGCAATGGGGATGCTGTGGCCGAAGTGAAGCAGGATGCCGTCGAAACCCGCCTTCTTAATGGCAACCGCGGCCTCGATGTACTGCTGCCTGAACTTCTCCATTTCCTCAACGGGTATTTCGCGTCCTATAGGGGGGCTGCCCATTATGGAACAGCCGTCGGAAACGGTATAGCCATCAGGGAAGACGCCGATAAGCTCCATGGTGCATTTGGCGCCGTGCAGGTGGATGCGCTCAGCCAAATCACAGAGCATATTTGTGTGGTTGGGCTTGTAGATATTCCAGCTGCAGTGGACGCCGTCGTCCATATGTCCGCCGATGGAAACACCGGCGCAGGTTACAAGCCCCACGCCGGCCTTGGCCCTGTCTTCAAAGAAGCGGATTCCTTTTTCCGTGGGATAAGGCTCGCCGCTGGATGCCGTATGTATGGTTGAAGGGGCGCTGATAATGCGGTTCTTCAGCAGATGCCCGGCCACGCGTATCGGCGAGAGAACATGGGGGTAAAGATTTGACAAAGTACCTTCCTCCTTAATATTTTTATTAAGGTGCCCAGATCCAGGTTTTAGAGGCTGGGGTCGATCAGGATTTTGATTTGGCCTTTTCTGTCCTTTCTATCTAGGCCAAGCTTAACACAGTCGTCAAGGGAAATGATGTCCGTAACCATTCCTGGGAAGGAGATTTTCCCTGCGGCAAGCATTTCCAGATAAATTTTTACCTCGTCGGGAGTATAGACGAAGGAGAACTGCAGGTCGGGCTCAAAAATGCTGAAGGACCCGGGCACGATGTTCATGGGCTCCTGAATGGTTCCCAGCACTATAACCTGCCCGCCGGGACGCACGCAGTGATAGATGCAGTTGCTCAGCGACTTCATGTTTCCGGCGCATTCGAAGACCACATCCGCGCCCACAGGGGAGTCGAGGATTTTGCGGATTTCGGCGCCCAGATCCTCGCACTCGTTGGGATTAATGCAGTAATCAGCGCCGTACTGTTTCAGCAGGGGGAATTTTGCGGTGGTTGTGCCCAAAGCGATAATCTTGTTTGCTCCGGCAGCCTTCAAGAACTGAATTGCGGACAGACCGATGGGGCCGGTGCCTGAAACCACAACGTTGTCTCCCATCTTGAACTTCGACTTCCTGATGCCGTGCAGGGCGACGCATATGACGTCAAACAGCACGGCGTCCTTGGGGTCGACGCCCTCGGGAACTTTAATGAGCATTGTGTGCTTGACATCCCTGACCAGGAAATACTCGGCATAGCCGCCGTCGGGTCCGCCAATGCCGGCGGTTTTGGGGAAGCCGTAGATGCAGATGTTGGTCTCGCCCCGCTTGCAGGAGGGGCACATTTCCTCGCAGACAGAGGGAGGGCCGCAGAGGAGCCTGTCCCCCACCTTGAATTCCGTCACGCCCTCGCCCACGGCATACACAGTGCCCACGTTCTCATGACCCAGGACTATGGGATCTTTCAGGAAGGGGTGTCCGTTTTTATAGAACTCTACGTCCGTGCCGCAAATGCCCACATAGTCGATTTTAACAACCAGCTGATTGGGGCCGGGAACGGGAATGGGGCGGTCTTCTATTCTGACATCCAGTTTTCCGTACAATACCGCTGCTTTCATTTTAAACCTCCTTAATATTAGATAACTTTTCTGGGGTTGTAGGCCTTATATTTGGCAATCCTCTTTTTGGCTTCTTCAATGTTTTCGAAGAAGGTGCGCTGAACCAGACCGATTTCCTCGCCGTGATTTTCGCGGCCCTCGGTGAAGATGCGGCAGTGCTCCAGGCCGTTTTCAGCAAGTACGAATACAAGTTCTCCGTCTCTCAGCTCAAAATCCCCGCCGGCGCCGCACATGGCGCACTCATATTTGAAGGATAGGCCATCCCAGTGGGGTTTGCCCTTTTTCATCAGGTTGCAATGGCATACGGGACACCAGCCCTGTTCCTTACCCAGGTATTTCACTTCATCGTAGGGGATGGTCAGGGAATATGCCACGTTGAGGCCAAGCTGGTGCGCCTGCTGAATGAAATTGTCCTTCAGCACAACGTGTCCGGGCCGGGCGCATCCAGTTGCCATCATCATGTCCACCACTTTGATTGACTGCATGAACATGGAGACGTTCAGGGAAGCAAGGGTCATTGTCATCCAGTTTTCGGTGGAACCGCCGACAGTGATAAGACCTGCCACACGGTCGGGAGCTTTATCCACAAGTCCCGCCTGCTTTTGCAGGGCCCACTCGTAGGGCAGCCAGCGGTCCGTGAAAATGCGCCAAATGCCCTGGGGCTGCATGCAGAAAGAGGGGATGGACACTATAAGTCCGTCTGCCGCAGCAAGCTCCGCCATTATCAGATCCATATCGTCTTTGCCCTTATGTATGCATTCGGGAGGTTCATGCCTCATGGCCACCCGCATGGTGCAGGCCTCGCAGCCCGTGCAGGGAAGGATTTTGCAGTCATGGAGATTGAACCATGCTGTTTCTGCATTGTATTCTTCCTCGGCAGCCATTAATGCTTCTTTCATAAGGATTTCGGAGTTTCCTCCAGGTCTTCCGGCAGTTATACCTAAAAGTTTCATGAAAAAGCCCCCTTATTTGTTTGTATTCTATAGTAAGATTATCTCATTATTAACAATTTGTGAAATACAATTTTTGTCGCATATGATATCAATTTATATATGGAAATCCTGCATTGATTCGTTTATAATGAGCATCGGAGGGATGCATTCGTGACGATTACCAGGCTGCAGTATTTCGTGGAAGCGGCAAAGTGCGAAAACTTTACCCAGGCCGCCAGAAATCTATATATAGCCCAGCCTAACCTCAGCCGCCAGATTTCGCTTTTGGAGGCGGAACTGGGAGTAAAGCTGTTTGTCCGCGCCAACCGCGCCGTGCACCTCACCCCCGCCGGCCGCTATTTATATAAATGCATAAGGGACTTGCCCGCCACCATTGAGGCAGCTCTGGAGCAGACTAAGGCAATGGGAAGAACGGCCGCCGGGCGCATTTCGATAGGGGTGTTGGAAGGGCAGGAGGTTAACGACATCCTGCTTACACGAATCAGGAAATTTGCCGAAAAGAGCCCCGCCCCGGAACTGCTCCTTGAGCGCAACAGCTTTCGCAATCTGAGGCAGGGCCTCCTAAACGGGCATTATGACATTATCGCCACCCTGTCTTTTGAGGTGGACTCCCTGCCGGGCGTTTGTCACCGCTCCATACTCAGGCAGCCTGGAGCCATTGCAATAAATAGGAAAAACCCCAAGTCGATGCGAGAGGAACTGTCCCTTGCGGAGCTTAGGGACGAGAAATTCGTCTCCATTTCCCCGGAGGAATCGCCGGGGGGATACAACAGCCTAATCAAGCAGTGCGCGAATTTCGACTTTAAGCCCAATATAGTTCGCATGACCTCATCCCTTGAAAGCTTGCTTCTCTGCGTGGAGGCGGGAATCGGCGTGGCCCTCCTGGACCGCAATACCCGCCTTGAGCGCAGCGAAAACGTGCGCATAATATCCATACCCAACAGCGACCCTGTGGACCTGAGCATTGTCTGGCGCAAAGACAGCAACAGCCCCCTGCTGAACAACCTTGTGGCAGCCCTGTCCTCGGATAGGGAGAAATAATTTGAGGGAATTTGTTGATAAAATGTTAAAAATATTTAACAATAGGTTGAAATAAATTTAAACTTGTGCTATAGATAATAAAGCCTAAGGGGGAGCGGTCATGAAGTTTTCGCAGATAAGGTATTTTATAACCCTTGCAAAGTGCCTTAACTTTACGGAGGCCGCAAAGCAGCTTTACATTACCCAGCCCTCCCTGAGCCGGCAGATTTCCGCCATTGAAGAAGAATTGGGAATGAAGCTGTTTATCAGGAATAAGAAGACCACTGCCCTCACCCCCGCAGGAGAGTACCTTTTGCACGGCTTTATTAAGCTACAGGAAGACTATGAGAAGCTCATAAGAGAAGCCGGCGCCATAGACCGTTCCTATTCCCGCTCCCTGAAAATCGGACTGCTGGACTGCCATGCGGTAGATATCAAGCTTGTCAAGATCATAAGGCAGCTTACGACGGAAAACCCCAGCATTTACGTGGAACTGCGCTCCTTTGGGTTTAAAGCCATTATTGACGAGCTCCTCAGCGGCGGAATAGATATCGCCGTAACCACGGAGTTTGAGGTGGCCGATAACCCCCACCTTAGATACAAGCCCCTGGCACTTCTTGAGAATTATCTGGTGGTGCCCGCCGATGCTCCCGGCGCAAAAAAAAGAAATCCCAAACTGGTGGACTTCAAGCACTTTACTTTCGGCGGATTGGTGCGCGAGGAGTCTGCCAACTTCTCCAAGCTAATGCTGCAGTCCTGCCGTGATGCAGGTTTTGAGCCTAGAATTAGGGAGTTTCAAAACTACCGGGATTTTTCCATCGCAGTGGATACCTGCCAGGTGGTTGCAGGCTTAAGCTCTCAACACCATTTGTATAACAGCAAGCATCTGAAGTTTATCAAAGTCCCCGAAATATTGGACATTTTGCAGGTGGTTGTCTGGAATCCCGCCCACGACAACCCCGCTGTGGCCACCTTTCTGGAGCTTCTGCCGGACAGTATTAGTAATGACGTGTAAACGCCAATTCATTTACGGTTTTTATTTCAGTTATACATTTTTGCTATTGCAAGATAAAAATTTGTAATTAGCCTATTAACAAATAAAGTGGTAATATATCCACGTAGCATGTAATGAAAATTAATGAATTCTAAACACATTAGAAACATTTGCCTGCTTTTTTGTGACAGTTCTTTTGCACATGCTTATTGTATTTTAATAACCATAATGCTATAATAAATAAAATTCAACAGGTGTTTGTTTTATTAGTTGGCACAAATGTACAGATATAAACGCGGTTTGCAGATGCGTGGCCCCGCTGCCCTTGCCTGCACACCCCTTATTGTTTGAGAATCTACTTAAATAGCCGTCTAACAATTTGTTAAATGTTTTACATATTTAGCCGGCTAATTTTTTACCCCATATAGTATAAAACAAAACATAATGTTATGTTTTGTTTCATGTTTTGAAAAAATTAATAGGAGGCATGAAAATGAAAAAGTGGAACTTAGCGAAAATCTTGGCCACCGTTCTTGCATTGGTAATGTTGTTTACCCTTACGGCATGCGGTGGCGGCGGCAAGGCTAAGGATACTCCGGCCCCACCCCAGAAGCCCACGGAGGCCCCTCCCGCGCAGGAAACCCCGGAAGAGACTCCTGAAGAGGAGCTCAAGACAGACACCCTGAAAATTGGCGCTCTGCTTCACCAGACCGGTTGGTTTGCTACCGTTGACATGAACAACTATTATGAGTTCAATGCAATGGTAGCCTACATAAACGAGGAACTGGGCGGCTGGAAGGTGGGCGACACCGTTTACAAGCTGGAAGCTGTCCATGCTGACGGCCAGTCCGATCCCGAGGCCCTCCGTAACGCGGCCATCTCCCTGGTGGATGCCGGCGTCAAGTTTACTGTCGTAACCAACGACTTCTGGGTAATCGCCTGCCAGGACGTCTTTGAAGAGGCCGGTGTGCTACAGAGCTGCGCTTATCCTGTCTATGTTCCCGGTTACTTCAGCCCCGATAATCCGATGACCTTCACAGCATCTAACGGCGTTGTCGGCGACTATGCCGCAGCCTTCCCCTTCATTGCCGAATACTATCCCCAGGTTAAGACCGTTATCTTCTGCAATGACGACAACGGAACTAACGAGACCATCTTCAACATGATGAGGGATATTGCTGCACAGTACGATATCGAGGTACTTGAAAACTACATCATGTATGCCGGCGACACCACCGACTTCTCTTCTGTGGCTCTCCAGATAGTTCAGAGCGGCGCCGACTGCTTCATGGGCAACGGTTCTCCCGACGCTTATGGTGCCATCCTTAAGGAAGTCCGCGCCCTTGGCAGCGACCAGGTTTGCGCCTGCATCCAGGGTAAGCCTGCTAAAGTCCTGATGGAGTATGCCGGACCTGATGCCTGCTACAACGCGTTTACCGTTGCGGCTTCCACCGCCGAAGTCGACCGCGTAATGAACAATGACGTCTTCAACGGTGTCGTTGACAAGGTTCGCGAAATGTACGGTGCGGAGACCGCCGCCAGCTTCGACGGCGCTGCCTGCAACAACCTGTACGTAATTCTCCAGGCCATCCAGAAGGCCGGATCCATTGATGCTGAGGTCGTTGCTAAGACCTGGGAGAACATGGGCACAGTTGAGACCATCTATGGTACCGGCAAGCTCGGCGGCGAAAAGACCTATGGCATTGCGAACCACGTTGTCGCTCATCCCAAGCCGATTTCAGTGATCGATCCTGAGGCCGAGGGCGGCTGGTATTTCTGGGGCTGGGTGCCTGTAGAAATTCCCTAAACCGAATACCATACCCATTTGATTTGTCAGGCGGAAGGGATGTTCCCGGCGTCGGGGACATCCCCTTTGTCTGTATAACGGCCAATCCTAGACAAAAAAAGGGGAAATATGAATGTTCTCATTGAGCCTAATGCCAAACATTCTAATAAACACATGTGTGCTTGGCGTCATGTATATCCTGACATCATTGGGCTTTGCGTTTATATTTAATATGCTAAGCTCAATAAACCTAGCTCATGGGGCCTTATACATGATTGCCGCGTACGCATGTTATGCAATTTCACTATTATTTGGCGTGAGCAACTGGGTGGCCTTGATTATATCCGCTGTTGTACTAGCCGCTATAGGCCTGTTGCTCGAACGCTTTATGTTCAGACCTTTCTTGAACGACTTCGATAAAATAATAATGGTCGGCGTTGCCGTTATGACCATACTTCAGACTGCGGCAACCATAGCTTCCGGCACAAAGACCCTGGTTATTGAAAGCTATGCCAAAGGCAGCACCGTAGTTGGAAGCATATCTATCAGCAATGAGAAGCTGCTTACCTTCGGCATAGGGCTGGTCCTGCTTCTGGCGTCCTTGTATCTGGTGAATAGAACCGCTTTGGGCAGGCAGATGGAAGCCGTGGCCCAGGACAGGCTGGGAGCCGCCCTTCAAGGCATTAACATCAACAAGGTTTCAGCCTTAATATGCGCTATTGGCTGCGCCCTTGCAGCCATTGCCGGCTGCCTCATGGGCGCGTACCAGGGCCTTTCCTCCACAATGGGAGATACCATGAATCTGCGCATACTGATGCTTGTCATGCTGGCGGGAGCCGGCAGCATGAACGGCATTCTTATTACTGGTGTTGTCATGGGCTTTTTGGACTCCCTTTTCCCTGTGATAATCCAGGGTAACGCTGCAAGCGCCGCGGCCATAGCCATAGTTGTGGTACTGCTGCTTATCAAGCCCAAAGGATTCTTTGGGCACGAAATGTAAGGAGGATACGAAAAGATATGAAGACCAAAAAGAAATTCTCCTTGTCAGCAGCAGCGTTAGTATATATAGTCCTGACCCTGTTTTTCCTGCTGGCCCCCGTATTCTTTAAGAGCCGCACCTGGCTGAACACCTTCGTCATGATTTTCGTCAGCGTGGTTGGCAGCGCCAGTCTGCGCACCATAGCCCTGTCCGGCAATATGTCCTTCGCCCACGCCGCCTTTATAGGCGTAGGAGCCTACGCAGCGGGTCTTCTCAGCAAGGAAGCCGGCATGTCCATATTCCTGGCCATACCCCTGGGCGCCCTCGTGGCCACGCTGCTGGGGCTTATTACCGGCTGGCCCTTTGCAAGACTCCGCTCCATCTACTTCTGCATGGGCAGTATGTTCATGGGCGTGGCCATAATTCAGTTCATTTCCGCCATGAAGTTAACAGGCGGAGCTATAGGCCTCCAGAGAATACCTTCAATGGGCAAAGCCCTGACCGCCCTTTTCCCTGAGGCCTTCCTTGATAAACTGGGCCTGGGCGGGGTACAGCTGTCCTATTACTACTTCTTATTTATTACTCTAGTGTGCCTGGTCATCCTTTTCCGATTTGAGCATTCCCGCATAGGCTGGACCCTGAGGGCTCTGTCCCAGTCGCCCGAAGTGGCCGCCAGCATTGGAATCAACGAGAGGTTCTACCGCCTGATGTCCGTTGGTGTCGGCACCTTCTGCGCCGGACTTATTGGAGCCACCTTTGCTCATTTCAGCACGACCCTGTCTCCAAACGGATATAGCATGGGCAACACCCTCTGGCTCATCATGTACATGATGATAGGCGGCCAGGGAAGCTTTGTCGGGCCAATAGTTGGCGCGATACTTCTGGAGCTGATAAACCAGATACCTTCGCTGCTTACCGCCCTGAGCGGACTTCCCGGCGCTTCTCCCGGATTTATAGCCTTCTCGCGTTTTGTGGGCACTTATTCGGCGTACACGCCGTTCCTTACGGCCATAGCCCTGCTTATAGTGGCTTACTTCCTCTCGGGAGGACTTATATCCATTCCTGCGGTCATTAGAAAAGCTTCAAAGAAGAGAAAAGAAAAGAAAGCTGAAGTTCTTGCTGAGGGAGGTGAAGGGGATGCAGCCTGAGGCTAAAATCCTTCTTGAAACTAAAGACCTGGTAAAACGCTTCGGTGGACTCACCGTTATCAACAACATCAATCTCACTATTAGGGAAGGGGAAATCCTGGGCCTCATTGGACCAAACGGAGCAGGAAAGTCCACGTTCTTTAACCTGGTTACCGGCGTGCTTACTCCCACCTCCGGCAAGATTTATTTTGACGGAAAGGATATTACCCGCCTTAAGCCCCATAAGGTTGCCGCGCTGGGCATAGGGCGCACTTTCCAGTTGAATCCGCTGTTTGGTGAATTTACGGTCTTTGAAAACGTTGTCGCCGCTCATCATTTGCACCCCCATTCTTCCGTCCTTGATGTGTATTTCAACACCAGGAAATACAGGGAGAACGAAAAGAAGATTGCCGAATCCACCGAGCAGATTTTGGAGATGCTGGGGCTTTCCAATGTAAGAAACGAACTGGCCAAAAATCTCCCCCATGGCTATCAAAAGATTCTGGGAGTTGCCAGGGCCGTGGCCACTCAGCCCAAGCTGCTGATGCTGGACGAACCCCTGGGCGGCATGAATCCCGAGGAGATTGCCTTCTCCATAGATGTAATAGGCAAGCTTCGGGACAGCGGCATGACTGTTCTGATAGTTGAGCACAATATGCAGATACTTGACCTTTGCGACAGAGTTTTCGTCATCAGCTTCGGCGAAAAGATTTTTGAGGGCACGCCCGATGAAGTCCGAAATGACGAAACCGTCATAAAGACTTATTTTGGGGGTGTGGCGGTATGAGCAATATCCTTGAGATTAGAGACATAACTGTCATGTACGGCAAGTCCATTGCCATACACGACATCAGCCTGAACGTTCCCGAGGGGAAAGTAGTCACGATGGTTGGCGCCAACGGCGCGGGAAAGAGCACCACCCTCAAGGCTTTGGCGGGCATAGTCCCCGTGACGAAGGGCAGCATCCGCTTCCAGGACGAGGAACTTGTGGGCCAGCCCACTCAGGAAATCGTCAGAAAAGGGGTAGTCCTTGTTCCAGAGGGACGGCACCTGTTCCCCTATCTGTCCGTTTATAAAAATCTCCAGTTGGGCGCTACCCTGCGTACTGACAAGGAAGGAATACAGGAAGATTTGGAATACATATATCAGCTGTTCCCCAAACTGAAAGACAGGCGCAAGCAGAAAGCCGGAACCCTGTCCGGCGGCGAGCAGCAGATGCTGGCTATTGCGAGAGGAATAATGGCTGCTCCCAAGCTTTTGTGCCTGGACGAGCCCTCTTTGGGTCTTGCCCCTGTTGTCATAGAGCAGCTTGGCGAGTCCATCAAGGACATCAACAAGACCAAGGGTGTCAGCATTCTTCTTGTTGAACAGAACGTGCACCTGGCATTTGGCGTGGCCGACTATTGTTACGCTATGTCCGTAGGCGCCATGGTGGCGGAAGGCGACGTGGAGTGCATCTCCTGTTCCGACGCCGTACGTAAGGCCTACTTTGGAGGCTGACACTGATATTAAGTCCATTATGCTTAAAATGCATATTGATAAAAATAAGAGCGCGGCCGAAAGGGAGTTGGCCTTAGGGATTTACGAAAACAAGTAAATTTTTGACCGGCTCTCTTCAAGCGGAGACAGCAAAGAAAGGACTGCACTGAAGGATAAAACCTTTGGTGCAGTCTTT
>JBMNQG010000012.1:0-49449 GCA_050944015.1 Oscillospiraceae bacterium | reverse complement strand
AGGTCAACCTCCGTGCGTAATGTAATAAATAACGCCATGGTATTATAGCAAAGACCAGGGCGTATTGCAAGGGTTATCCATAAAATAAACCAATTTTTTTGGCAATTTATGCGCGCTAAAAGAAAGGTTTCTTTTCCCTGCGGCCCCGTTTATATTCCCCGCTGACTTCAACTAAAATTATATCCTCGCCGATGCGGGTTATACAGTCCCAGGGTATTATGTAGTCGTCCTCCCTGCCGAACAGCCCCAAAAAGCGGCAGGGGCCGGGTATGATTATGGTAACGACTCTCCCTGTAATTATATCAATTTCCACGTCATATACAAATCCCAGCCTGTGGCCGTTGCAAATATTAATTACCTCTTTGCACCGCAGGTCAGCAATCCGGCAAAACATATCATCCCTCCTCCGCAAACGAATACCCCCATACATAAAGTCTATGCAGGGGGTATTCTATGTCATGATAAAAATATGCTCTTTTTTATCTGATTTATGGCGTTTTTCTCCAGGCGGGAGACCTGGGCCTGGCTAATTCCCACCTCTGCGGCCACTTCCATCTGGGTTTTGCCGTCGTAGAATCTGAGAGCCAGGATGTGCTTTTCCCTTTCGCCCAGACGGCTTATGGCTTCGGACAGTGCTATCTGTTCCAGCCAGTTTTCGTCGGTGTTTTTGGTATCGCCCACCTGGTCCATGACGCAGATGCTTTCGCCTCCGTCAGTGTATACAGGCTCATACAGGGATACCGGGTCGCATATGGCATCCATGGCGAATACCACTTCTTCCTTTTTTATTCCCAAGTCTTTCGCGATTTCCTCTACGCTGGGCTCTCTCCCCTTTTCCGCCATCAGTTTTTCCTTTACCTGGAGCACCTTGTACGCCGTGTCTCTCATGCTACGGCTTACTCTTACAGGACTGTTGTCTCTCAGGTACCTGCGTATCTCTCCGGCTATCATTGGAACGCCGTAGGTACTGAATTTAACGTCATGGGACGTGTCGAAGTTGTCGATAGCCTTGATGAGACCAATGCAGCCTACCTGAAAGAGGTCGTCAACGTTTTCACCACGGCCGATAAACTTCTGAATTACGGACAAGACCAGGCGAATGTTGCCGTTTATGAGCTCTTCTCTCGCGGCCTTATCTCCTTTTTTGGCTCTTTCCAGCAAAGCCTTGGTTTCCTCGTTTTTTAAAACCTTCAGCTTCGCTGTGTTTACGCCGCAGATTTCTACCTTTCCCTGC
This sequence comes from Oscillospiraceae bacterium, assembly GCA_050944015.1. Taxonomy (GTDB): domain Bacteria; phylum Bacillota; class Clostridia; order Oscillospirales; family Oscillospiraceae; genus DUOX01. The sequence continues at coordinate 48,215 of JBMNQG010000012.1, read as the reverse complement.
AAAAGTACAACCCCTTTCAAGGAAGTACTCGATAGTATTTCCTCGAAGGGGCGTTTTGATACATAGCATTATTTTTCAACAGGATTTAACTGCCCAATACCGCAATTACCAACATAAAATACAACGATTATTGTAATTTTTCCAAATTGCGCTGCAATTTTATGCATATATGTAACCTTGTTCTGGCCATAAGGAAAAGGGCTGCAGCAAATTTTCGTTTGCTGCAGCCCTAAGCAGAACAATGCTAATCGTCAATTCCCGGCTCAGTTTTTTTGCCAATATTCAATTTAGATTCTTTACCCCTGATAAGCCTTATAATGTTTTCCCTGTGCTTGACCAGCACGAGAAGGGAGCAGATAAGGGAAAGGGTCGCCTCAAGTCCGGTGTGGCCGAATGCCCAAATGCAAACGGGGAAAAATACTGCACCGACGATTGAGCCTAAGGACACATACTTCGTAAATATCACGACAAGGGCAAAAATGAGCCAGCAAATGACGCCCACCCGCCAGTCAACAATCAGGGAGATAATTCCCAGGCACATAACTGCCTTGCCGCCTCTAAACTGGAAGAAGACAGGGTACACATGTCCCAGCATCAGGCAAAACCCGGCGAATAGCTCGCCCACCATCGGTTCATCCTGAATCCCCATAAGAGCGCTTCCAACATGCACCGCTGCCACGGATTTAAGTACATCAATCGCTACCACCAGCAGCATGCCGACCACGCCGAAGGTGCGAAAGAAGTTCGTAAGCCCCGCATTCCCGCTGCCGTAATTTCTAATGTCTTTTTTCCAGAAAAACTTAGATGAAATTATAGCTCCGTTAACTCCACCTAATAAATAGGATATTAAGGCAATTAAAACTAGGAGTACAACTGTCATACTGTATCTCCCTTCTGTCTTACGACCATTCGAATTGGGGTGCCTTCCAGTCCGAATACTGCCCTTATCTGATTTTCCAAATAGCGCTGATATGAGAAGTGGAAGAGCTCCTTGCTGTTCACGAAAACAACAAAGTTGGGGGGCTTGATTCCGGTTTGAGTCATGTAGTAAATTTTCAGCCTCTTTCCCTTGTCCGAAGGAGGCTGAACCCTTGCCTGGGCGTCCGCCAGCACATCGTTGAGCATGCCTGTGGTAATGCGCATGCAGCTTTGGCCGTACACATAATTTATCAGTTCGAATATACGCTCTGTGCGCTGCCCCGTCAAGGCGGAAATAAAGAGTACGGGGGCATACGACATGTATCTCAACTCATTTTGTATCTGCTGGCGCATTTTATCCATGGTTTTGGCGTCTTTTTCCACCAAATCCCACTTGTTGACGACGATTATGCTGGCCCTTCCCGCCTCGTGGACGAGGCCGGCTATTTTTTTATCCTGCTCGGTTACCCCCTCCTGGGCGTCAATCAATATCAGGCAGACATCCGAGCGTTCAATGGCCATTTGGGCCCTCATTACGGAGAACCGTTCAATTCTGTCGTCTATCCTGGACTTCCTTCGGATTCCCGCGGTATCGATAAAGACGTACTTGCCGTACTCATTGTCAAAGGCTCTGTCGACTGCGTCCCGGGTGGTGCCGGCAATATTGCTTACGATGACCCTCTGTTCACCCAGGATGCGGTTCACAAGGGACGACTTGCCCACATTGGGCTTGCCTATGACGGCCACCTTAATGCGGTCCTCGTCCTCCTCGTATTCCGAGGCGGGCGGAAAATACTCCACGCACCTGTCCAGCAGGTCCCCCGTCCCATGGCCGTGAATTGCGGATATGGGAACGGGGTCGCCCAGGCCCAGGCTGTAAAACTCGTAAATGCCCGGGTCCACCGGTCCCGTGGTGTCCACCTTGTTGACCGCCAGCACAACTGGCTTTTGGGATCTCAGCAGCATATTTGCCACTTCGTGGTCTGCTGCGGTAACTCCGGTGCTTATCTCCGTCACAAATATTATAACGTCGGCGGAATCTATGGCTATGCGGGCCTGTTCCCGCATAAAGAGCAGTATCTCGTCATCCGTGGTGGGCTCGATGCCGCCGGTGTCGACTATATCAAATTTCCTGCCGTTCCATTCGCATTCGGCATATATCCTGTCCCGGGTAACGCCGGGGGTGTCCTCAACTATGGAAAGCCTTTTTCCCGCCAGCCGGTTAAACAGCATGGACTTTCCCACATTGGGCCGTCCCACTATGGCAACAAGAGGCTTTGACATGGTTTCAGCCCTCCTTTTGGGGTGTTTTTATTGACGCCGTCATTCAAGCATGGCCCTTAGAAGCTGGGCTCCGTCCTGGGCGACGGGACAAACGGGTATACCCAGCTCCCTTTCCACGTCCTCCAGCGTAACGTCGTCCAAGAAAACTCCTTCCCCGTGGCGCAGCATGTTTTGGGGAATAAGCAGGCGCTCTCCCAAATCCGCGCCCCGGAGCTGGGCTATAAGGTCGCCGCCGGTAACAAGCCCCGCCACGTCGATGCTATGCCCGAAAAAGTCGTTAACAACAGCATATACCTTTCCTTGAAGTTTATAACATTTTTCCGCGGCTGTCATTAAAAGTTTATGAATAAATGGGGCCGCGGCAACTCCGGTGGCAATTGAGAAGGGCCGGCCGGAGCCGTAGCCGGGGTCCGCCAGCTTAAGCTCCCCCAGAAACTCCGTCTCCAGCAGCCGGAGCATGCCAACACCGTTTTCAAGCTGGGGCCAGCCCTCGTAGTATTCGTCGCCGGGAATGGGCATTCCCGCCTTTAAATACAGCTCGTCGGCGCAGTAGAAAATGCGGCTGCCGTACTTTTCAAGGCAAATTCTCCCAAAGCCGTTTACCTGCCGTATGGTCTCAGCCGCGGTCTCCCTGCCGAAGGGGCGGAGCAGGGGCAGCCCCTCCCTGTGCTTGGTGAGCCCCACCGGAACCACTGAAACGCTGGCAACCTGAGGGTACAGGACCGCCAGATCCTCCATTGTGCGGCTCAGGGCCTGGCCATCGTTGAGGCCGGGGCAGCACACAATCTGGCAGTTTATTGTAATTCCGCCCTCCGCCAGCCTCTTCATAATCTCATAGCCCCAGGCTGCTCTGGGATTGCCCAGAAGCCTTACCCTCAGCTCTGGGTCCGTGGCGTGCACAGAAATGTTGATTGGCGATATCCTAAGCGCAATAATCCTGTCCAGCTCCCGCTCAGAAAGGTTGGTCAGGGTGATGTAGTTGCCTGTCAAGAAGCTGAGGCGGGCGTCGTCGTCCTTGAAATAAAGGCTCTCGCGCATGCCCTTTGGCAGCTGGTCGATAAAGCAGAACAGGCACTTGTTGGCGCAGGACCGGGCCCTGTCCATGAGGTACGTCTCAAACTCAAGGCCCAAATCCTGGCCCTCCTCCTTGCGCACCCTGACGCGGACCGTTTTCCCGCCGGCGTCTTCTATCTCAAGAGTCAGCTTGCTGTCGTAGGAATAATACTTGTAGTCAAGAACGTCGGCAATCCTGTTGCCGTTGATGGCCAAAAGCCTGTCCCCCGGGTGCACTTTATTATATAACGGGCTGTCGGGTTCAATTGATTTAATAACAGTAGAGGCCATAATGCTTCTCCCGTGAAAGGCGAAAAATTGATATAAAGGGCGGGGACAGGCCCCGCCCTTTATAATGTTCACTATAGTAGCGTTATTTTTCCTTGCTTACAGCGAGAATTTCCCGTCCATTGTACTTGCCGCAGGCCTTGCAAACCCTATGGGGCAAGTGGTATGCGCCGCAGCTAGGACACGCGACTATGCTGGGAGCACTGAGCTTCCAGTGGGATGAACGCCGCTTATCTCTTCTTGCTTTTGAGTGCTTTCTCTTTGGTACTGCCATGGTGACACCTCCTAGCCTGCTGATACGAACAGCTTAATCATTAATCGCTATTTTTATCCAAAAGCTGTTCAAGTACAGCTAATCTTGGATCAATTTCTGCCCTGCACCCACAGGGTCCGTTGTTAAGATCGGCGCCGCACCTTTCGCAGAGGCCGGCACAATCTACCTTGCACAGGAATTTCGTGTCCATTTCCAATATGAAGCAGGACTCCAGCAGCTGGCTTAAATCCAGCCAGTCGCCTTCCAAGGGGAAAATGTCGAGATCCTCTTCATCCTCCGGCGAATTTGTCAGCCGGACTTCCAGGTCAATAGTCTTTTCTCTGGTGAATTCCCTTCCGCACCGGTCGCAGACACATAGCATCTCCGTTTGAATTTTTCCTGTCAGGTAGAGGACGCCTGCGGAGTTTTTAACTATTCCCTGGGCGGCAATCGGCGTTTTGAATTCCTTAATGGAAGTGAAATCAAACCTGTCCTTTTCCAGTTCGCACCGGAAAGGGATGCTTGCGCCAGGGACCTCGATTATTTCGCATAAATTCAGTTTCATGGTGCACCTCACACAGCCGCCTAAGCATTATAGATTATATATAGGAAAATGTCAACTGAAAAAATCATTTAAACGCCCGAATTTTTGGTCCGTTCCCCTCGGAAAACTGCCCATAAATTTATAGAATTATTTGCATTTTTTATTTCCAAATGCGCATCATAAATAACTCATTTAAACCAAAAAAACGGCTCCAATAATGAGCAATATGCCGATTTTAGAAGCAAACGGCATAATAACTCGTGCAAGTATTGACATTTCAAGCTATATGACCCATAATTGAATCTCGCAACATCTGCAATATCATTTTCCATTTTCAAGGGATGTGGGCAATGAGGGAACTCTTCGTAACAAAAAACGACGCCGGCCAGCGTCTCGACCGCTTCGTCGGCAAGGCTGTCCCTTTACTGCCCGAATCCCTGCTTCAAAAGTATATCCGCCTCAAGCGTATCAAGGTCAACGGCAGAAGGGCAAAACGGGACCTGCGTCTCGCGGAGGGGGATGTGGTACAGTTATATATAAACGACGAGTTTTTTGAAAAGCCCTCTGAAAACAACGCCTATTTAAAAATAGTATCCCCCAAATTGTCCGTCATCTACGAGGATGAGGACATTTTGCTTGTCGACAAGCCTCCCGGCATGCTCTGCCACAGCGCCGGGAACCTGGATACCGACAATCTTGTGGCCCATATCCAGGCGTACGCCTATCAGAGCGGCCAGTGGAACCCCAGGGCGGAAAACTCCTTCGCCCCGGCCCTGTGCAACCGCATAGACTGGAACACCGGAGGAATTGTGATTGCGGCGAAAAACGCGGAGGCCCTTCGGATTATCAACCAGAAAATACGCGACAGGGAAATCGACAAGTATTATCTATGCATTGTCCACGGACGCCCCATGCCGACTTCGGGCGCGCTGCGGGGGTTCATAGTTAAGGATGAAGATAAAAACCTGGTCCGCGTAAAGGACTATTTTGCGCCCGGCTCGAAGTTGGCGGAAACTGAATACCGCACCCTGGCCACCGTGGGCGGCCTTTCCCTGCTGGAATGCCGCCTGCTTACCGGGCGCACCCACCAAATCCGGGCGCAGCTGGCGGCTGCCGGCCACCCCCTGCTGGGGGACATTAAATACGGCGGAGAAAAGCTGAACAAACCTTACGGGGAGCGCAATCAGGCGCTGTACTCCTATAAGCTGGTTTTCTCCTTTAAAACCCATGGGGGCTCCTTGGAGCGTCTGAAAAACAAGAGTTTCACAGTCCCCCGCATAGATTTTGTCGAAAAATATTTTAATTTTGATTTTTTACATTGACTTTTAAGTGTGCAAACTGTATAGTAAGCATGCTTTCCATTAAATATAACAGGAATGGGGGAGGATAAATGGCCAAAGAGCTCATTCGTCTTGTGGATTGCCTCATGGCGTTTGACGACGAGATTGTATTGAATTCAATTAACCTTTACATCAATGATAGAGAGTTCCTCACACTGTTAGGCCCCTCAGGTTGCGGCAAAACCACGACTCTCCGACTTATCGGCGGGTTTCTGAAGCCCACCTCAGGCGACATTTTGTTTGACGGTGTGAGGATTAATGATGTCCCGCCTCACAAACGGAAGGTGAACACCGTATTTCAAAAATACGCGCTGTTCACCCATCTTAATGTGTTTGAGAACGTGGCTTTCGGTTTGCGCATTGCAAAGGTTCCAGAACCTGAAATCAGGCGCAGAGTTGCGGAAGCTCTGGAGCTTGTAGACCTTAAAGGCTACGAGAAGCGCAACACCACCGCCCTTTCGGGCGGACAGCAGCAGCGTGTCGCCATTGCCAGAGCCATAGTCAATCGTCCCCAGGTGCTCCTTCTGGACGAGCCTCTGGGCGCCCTTGACCTTAAACTCCGCAAGGAGATGCAGCGCGAACTGAAGCAGATTCAGCAGCAGGTGGGCATCACTTTTGTTTATGTCACTCATGACCAGGAAGAAGCCCTGACCATGAGCGATACCATAGTCGTCATGAACAAAGGGGAAATCCAGCAAATCGGCACCCCCATAGACATTTACAACGAGCCGAAAAACCGATTTGTAGCCGATTTCATTGGCGAGAGTAACATTATCGACGGCATTATGCTCAGAGACAGGCTGGTGCGCTTCCTGGACACTGATTTTGAATGTCTCGACACCGGCTTCGCCAAAGACGAACCCGTGGACGTTGTCGTGCGTCCCGAGGATATTGAGCTCTTGCCCCCCGAAAAAGGACAGATAGTGGGCACTGTGACAAACGTGATGTTTATGGGAGTCCACAATGAGATAACGGTGGAGACTCCCGGCTTTACATGGACTGTTCATTCAATATACAACGCCTCAGTTGGAGACAATGTGGGCCTTTATCTGACCCCTGACGATATCCATATCATGCACAAGTCATAGGGAGGGTAAAGTCATGAACGAGTACAAGACTGCCTCTAACGGTAACGGGCACCTCCTTTTAAGCAGCGCTTACCATCGCATGCCTGCCTATCCCTGTGTAATATGGATGGCGCTGTTTGTAGTTATTCCTATAGTTCTTATTGTGGTTTACGCCTTTACCGCTTCCAACGGAAAATTTACCCTAAGCAACTTTGCTAACATAAGCGGCTATGCCATTGTCTTTGGGCGAAGTCTCCTGCTGGCCCTTATCGCAACGATGATATGCCTTATCCTGGGCTACCCCGTTGCGTATTTTCTCAGCAAGTTCAACCAGTCCGCCCAAAGGATAATCATAATGCTGATAATGCTGCCCATGTGGATAAACCTTCTTCTTCGCACATACTCCTGGATGTCGCTGCTTGAAAACACCGGGCTAATCAACCGTTTTCTGTCCGCCATAGGCGTGTTCAAGCTGATAAACGGCATCTTCGGCACCGACATAGAGTTTATCCAGATGATTAACACCCAGGGGGCGGTCATCCTGGGGATGGTATACAACTACCTGCCCTTCATGATTCTTCCCATCTATTCCGTCATTGTGAAGATAGACAAAAACGTCATTGAGGCGGCCCAGGACCTGGGTGCCAACTCCACCAAGGTTTTTACAAAAGTCATCTTTCCCCTGAGCCTTTCCGGAGTCATCAGCGGAATAACCATGGTTTTCGTCCCCTCCGTGTCCACCTTTATCATTTCCAAACTGCTGGGCGGTGGAACGCAGATACTCCTGGGCGACCTTATTGAAATGCAATTTTCGGGAAGCGCCTACAACCCCCATCTGGGCGCCGCCATTTCCCTTATCATGATGATTATTGTGGTTATCTGCATGTCCATCATGAATAAGTTCGGCGAGGGCGAAGAACAGGCGGTGATACTATGAAGGCGAAAACAAGCAGCTTTGTGGGCCGCTTTCTTGTGGGGCTGACGCTGGTATTTTTATACCTGCCCATTATAGTTCTGATAGTTTTTTCCTTTAACGATTCCAAAAGCCGCACCATCTGGTCGGGCTTCACCTTCGACTGGTATCTGAAGCTCTTTTCCGACAGGGCGGTGCTGAATTCCCTGTACGTTACCCTCGCCGTTTCGGTGCTGGCCGCCGTTTTGGCCACCATTATCGGCACCTTTGCCGCCATCGGCTTTTTCAACATGCGCCGCAAGTGGCGCTCCCCTCTGCTCACCATCTGCAATATCCCCGTAATAAATGCGGACATTATTACCGGCGTCTCTCTTAGCCTGCTTTTTGTCTCCGCGGGAGCCCTGTTTAAATTCGACCTAGGCTTTGGGACCCTGCTTATAGCCCATATCACATTCAACATTCCCTATGTGATACTGTCCGTCATGCCCAAACTGTACCAGCTTGACAAAAACCTGTTCGAAGCTGCCCAGGATTTGGGCTGCACATGGATGCAGGCCTTTATCAAGGTTATAATACCTGAGATACGACCGGGCATTGTCAACGGCCTTATAATTGCCTTTACCATGTCCGTAGACGACTTTGTCATCAGCTACTTTACTGCGGGCAGCAAGGTCCAAACCCTGTCCATGTATATTTACGCCATGACTCGTAAGAGAATAAGTCCGAAAATAAACGCCATTTCCACCCTGCTTTTCGTGATAGTATTGACGCTTCTTGTAATAAACAATATTCGCGAGGCCCGGCAGGAAAAGGCGTTGTTGAAGAAAAACGCAGTTTTGGAAGGAGATGTATAATTGAAAAAAACCGTTGTCGTGCTTGCTGTCGCAGCTCTCCTGCTTACTTTTCTCACCGCCTGCGGCGGCGATCGGGAGGTTGTGAACGTATACAACTGGGGCGAATATATTGACGAAGAAGTCCTGGAGCAGTTCGAGAAAGATACTGGGATAAAGGTTAACTATAAGACCTTTGAAACAAACGAGCAGCTTTACTCCGTCCTGAAACAGGGCGGCGTAAGCTACGATGTCATCATCCCCTCCGATTACATGATAAGCCGCATGATAAACGAGGGTATGCTGGAAAAAATCAATATGGACAATATCCCCAATCTGGCCTATATTGACAAGAGCCTCATTGGCATGGAGTACGACCCGAAGGGAGAATACAGCGTCCCCTATATGACTGGCACCGTGGGCCTCATATACAACTCCAAACTTATCACCGATGAGATAACAAGCTGGGGCGCCCTGTTCGACGAAAAATACGCCGGCCAAATCCTGATGTTTGACAACCCCAGGGACGCCATGGGAATCGCCTTGAAATACCTGGGCTACTCGCTAAACACAACGGACAAGGACCAGCTCATGGAAGCCTATGACCTGCTTGTTAAACAGAAGCCCCTCCTCCAAGCCTATGTTATGGACCAGATATTCGACAAGCTGGAAAGCGGGGAAGCCGCCATAGGCCCCTACTATGCCGGCGACTATATAATCATGGTGAAGAACAACCCGGACCTTAAGCTGGTCATGCCGGAAGAAGGCTCAAACCGCTTTGTTGACGCCATGTGCATTCCAAAAGGCGCGGAGAACAAGAAAAATGCCGAGGTCTTTATCAATTACATGTGCAGCGTGGATGCCAGCCTTAAAAACGCCTTGTTCATTGGATACACCAGCCCAAATACGGAGATAGAAAACCTGATAGAGCTGGAAAGCTATGAAAGGGAAGTAATGTACCCTTCTATGGAAATTCTTGACAAATGCGAGTTTTTCATAAACCTCCCCCAGGACATCCTGGACCTGTATGACGAGCTCTGGATAAACCTGAAGAAATAATTTAAATTGACAAAACGGAGCCGATATTTGATAATGGGATGGGCATGTGCCCATCCCTTTTACTATTCAGGAGGATGCTCATGTCATTGTTTCGAAATAACAAGGTTTTGACCGCCGTTCTTATGCTGGGGCTGGTCTGCGCGCTGGCGCTATGCGGCATACGTTTCGGGCATGAACTGAAAAACTCAAAAGTGATGCTTTTCATGTCTACTTCGGACCTTATGCGATTAAGCGCCGACAGCGGCACGGATTCGGAATATTATGTAAACCAATTTGAGGCCGCCGGCATAGTGGTGGCGGATGAAATCCCCCTTCGGGGCATAGTGGGGCTTGTTGAAGATGAAAGGCAGTACAGCCACAACCCCATCGAGGGCTTCGATTCCGCCACTTATGAGGGCGGTATGGTCCGGGTTTTTCATTTGATTCCCAAATACGCAGCCAGGTATGGGGTCCTCGGCTACGACGGCCCTCAGGAGATTGAAAACATATTTTACCGGGCCGTCACTGAGCGGAACATAAGGGTTCTTTGGATGACCCCCTTCACCAACAGCGAAACGGGCGAGCTTATAAGCGACCCGGAGCCCTACGTTCAGGTGGCGGAAAACCTCTCCAAGCGGATTGCCCGACACGGACTAAGCCTGGGAGACAGCTTTTCGGCGTTTGAAAGGTACGTCCCCTCCCCTGTCCTTATTATCGGAGTTTTTTGGGGCATCTGCGCCGCCTGCGCCTTTCTGTGCCTTAGCGTGTTCAAGCGTTTTTATCCCCTTTTAATAATACCCGCCCTTGCGGCATGCGTTCTATTGTATTTGGCGGCGCCGGAGCTTTCGGTGTCCGGCTTTGCCCTGCTGGCCGCCCTCGCCTTCCCCTACCTTGGAATATGGCATGTGGCTGAAAAACTTGAAAAAACCGGCAGAAACCCAGGCACCAGAACCATAAGAGAATATCTCACCGCATTTGCCTGCGTTTTGGGGATTTCCGTTATGGGAGGCGTTTTTGTGGGAGCCGTCCAGTCCTCCAGCCTGTATCTTCTTGCTATCTATAATTTCCGGGGTGTGAAGCTGAGCCAGATTCTGCCGCTGGCGTTTGCGGTTTACATAATATTCCGCAGGCTGTACGGCGGCAACGGCGTCAGGGGCGTAATTAACGAGCTTCTCAGGGGGAGCAAGTTTTTAATCGCGCTGTTTGTCCTGGTTCTCCTTGGTGGCATCTTTCTGTTTATACTCCGGACCGGGGACGGAATGTTGTCCGTGGGCGTTCTGGAGCAGAGATTCCGCAACTGGCTGGAAACGGTTCTTATTGTAAGACCCAGGACAAAGGAATTTTTAGTTGCCTGGCCCTGCATGGCCGTGGCATTCGGCCTTACATCCCTGGGAGGAAAGCGCTACGCCTGGCCCTTTGCCATCCTGGCGACAGTCGGGCTTTCCTCCGTTGTGAACACATTCTGCCATTCCCGGTCCCCACTGTGGCTCTCCCTTACCCGCTCGGTGCTGGGCGCCCTTATCGGCCTTGCCATCGGGCTTGTAATATTGGTACTGTTCAGGGGGGTTCGGCGGAACGCCCCGGATAACGAAAAAAACAGCGCATGAAACCGGTTTTTAATAAAAAATAAAACCTCCGCTTACGGAGGTTTTATTTTTTGGTTTAAAATCCGAACAGGCTCATCTGGCTGGTTTCCGGCAGGTCTCCCAGGGCGCCCAGGTTTTTTAACTGTTCCAGATGTGTCTGGCTTACTTTGGTGCAGGCGTTTTGCAGCTCCTCAATGGAGACAAACTGCCTGCCTTCCCTGGCGTTGACCAGGTCCCTTGCGGCGGCCTCGCCAAGGCCGGATATGGCGGTAAAGGGCGGGCGAAGCTTTTTATCGCCGGAGATGAGGAAGCGGGTTGCGTCGGATTTGTACAAGTCAATATTGTCAAAATCAAAGCCCCGCAGGTAAAACTCGTACACGGACTCCAGGGTGGTCAGGGTGTCCTCGTCCTTGGCCGTTCTTTCAGGCTTGTTCTGAAGCTCCCTGATTTTTGCCCTGACTGTCTCTATGCCCTTCGTCATCAGCATGGCGTCAAAGGAATCTATCCGCCGGTAAAAATAGGCGCTGTAGTATGCCAATGGGTGGTGCACCTTGAACCAGGCTATGCGGAAGGCCATTATAACGTAAGCAACGGCGTGGGCCTTGGGGAACAGGTACTTTATCTTCTTGCACGACTCAATATACCACTCCGGCACTCCGAGAGAGCGCATTTTTTCCTCGTACTCGGGCGTCAGGCCCTTGCCCTTTCGGACGGACTCCATAATCTTGAAAGCCAGCTTTTCCTCCATGCCCTTGGATATGAGGTACAGCATGATGTCGTCCCGGCAGCCGATGGTCTCCTTTATGGAAGCGGTGCCGGAAAGTATCAAATCCTTGGCGTTTCCGAGCCACACGTCCGTGCCGTGGGAAAAGCCGGACAGGCGGACCAGAGTGTCAAACTCCGTGGGCTGGGTGTCCACAAGCATGCCTCTGGTAAAGGATGTTCCAAATTCAGGAATACCGATAGAGCCGGTTTTTCCGATTATCGGGTCGTCCTCCGGCAGGCCCAATGGGGCCGGGGAACGGAAAATCATCATCGTATCCGGGTCGTCCAGAGGTATGCTTTTGGCGTCTATACCCGTCAGGTCCTCCAGCATCTTTATCATGGTGGGGTCATCATGGCCCAGCTCGTCCAGCTTAAGGAGGTTTGCCTCCATGCTGTGATATTCAAAATGGGTGGTAACAATGCCGGAATCGGCTGAATCGGCGGGGTGCTGCACCGGACAGAAATCGGTGACGTCCATGTCCTGGGGGATGATGACAAGCCCGCCCGGGTGCTGCCCGGTGGTCCGCTTCACTCCCACGCAGCCCAGGGCAAGGCGGTTTTCCTCTGCCTTCGTGACCACCAGGTTTCGCTCTTCAAGATATTTTTTAACGAATCCGTAAGCAGTCTTTTCCGCCAGGGTGCCGATGGTTCCGGCCCGGAAAACGTGCTCCCGCCCGAAAAGCTCCTCGGTGTATTTATGAGCCTGGGCCTGGTATTCGCCAGAAAAGTTCAGGTCTATATCCGGCACCTTATCACCGCCGAACCCCAGGAAGGTTTCAAACGGGATGTCGAAGCCGTCCTTGGCCAGCTTCGTGCCGCAGCGGGGGCAGCCGGCGTCGGGCATGTCCGCCCCGCAGCCGTAGTTCTTCCCGCTCTCAAAATCCGACCATTTGCATTTGGGGCATCGATAGTGGGCGGGCAGGGAGTTTACCTCAGTAATGCCGGAGAGGAAGGCCACAATGGATGAGCCCACGCTGCCGCGGGAACCTACCAGATAGCCTGCCTCCAGGGATTTCTGCACCAGCTTCTGGGCGCTCATGTAGATGACGTCGTAATTGCAGTTCAATATGTCCCGGAGCTCGGTCTCAACCCGGTTGCGTACAATTTCGGGAGGATTGTCCCCGTAAAGCTCCCTCATGCGGTCATAGACCAGCTTTTTAAGTTCCTCCGCGGAGTTTTCAATTCTGGGGGTAAAGAGCTTTTTCGGCAGAAGCTCAATATCCTCGCACATGTCGGCAATCATGTTGGGGTTATCCACCACTACCTCCATGGCCTTTTTCTCCCCCAAGTAGGAAAACTCCCGCAGCATCTCGTCGGTAGTCTTAAAGTAGAGGGGAAGCTCCCGGTCGGCGTCCGGGAATTTTTTGGACGCCAGCAGAATACGCCGGTAGATTTCGTGCTCCGGGTCCATAAAATGCACGTCCCCTGTGGCCACGACAGGCTTGCCCAGCTCTCTGCCCAGCTCCACAATTTTCCGGTTGAAGTCCCTCAGGTCCTCTTCGCTCTGCACCGTCCCGTTTTCAATCATAAAGCGGTTGTTGGAGATGGGCTGTATCTCCAGATAATCATAGAAGGATGCCAGCCTCTTCAGCTCCGAGGCGCTTTTCTTCCGCACTACGGCGTCAAATACCTCGCCGGCCTCGCAGGCGGAACCGATAATGAGGCCCTCCCGGTGCTTCATGAGGAGGCTCTTGGGGATTATGGGGGTCTTGTGGAAAAACTCCAGATGGGACTTGCTGATAAGCTCGTAAAGGTTCTTAAGCCCCTTCTTATTCCTTACCAGCAGTATGATGTGCCTGGAATGGCGGTTGTTCGTGACGCTGTTTTTAAGCTGCATGGTTACCGTCTGGACGTCGCTGACGGTTTTTGCCCCGCGCTCCTGCAGCATGGGTATAAACCTGTGCATTATGCGGGCCACGGTCACGGCGTCGTCGGAGGCTCTGTGGTGCCGGAAAGATGGCAGCCCCAGCCTTTCCGCCACAACGTCCAGCCTGTATTTCTTCAGCTCCGGCATGAGGCTCTGGGCAATGGCCAGGGTGTCCAGATACACCAGATTGAAGGGCAGGCCGTTTCTGCGGCAGGCGGCCTCTATGAAGCCAATGTCGAACTCGGCATTGTGGGCCACCAGCGGCCTGTCCCCCGCGAATCTGAGGAAGGCCTCCACCGCCTCCCCCTGCCCGGGTGCGTCGAACACGTCCCTGTCGGTAATGCCCGTAAGCTCCACCACCTCACGGGGCAGGGGCATGCCGGGGTTCACAAAGATTTCAAACCTGTCCAGTGCCTCCCCGCCCCGGAAAATCACTGCGCCTATCTCCGTAATGCGGTCCTTCTCGGAGTCCAGGCCAGTGGTCTCAATGTCGAAGGCCACAAATTCATCCGTCAGGCTCCTGTCGCTCTCCCCGTGGACGGCCAGCTTTTCGTTCACGTCGTTGATAAGGTAGCCCTCCAGGCCGTAAATAACCTTGACCCCGTGCTTTTTGGCTGCGTTCCATGCCTCAGGGAAGGCGTGGGCAACGCCGTGGTCCGTAATCGCCACCGCCGCATGCCCCCACTGTGCGGCACGTTTTACTGCCTCCTCCGGGTCGCAAAGGGCTTCCAAGGCGGAATAGCGGGTGTGAAGATGAAGCTCCACCCTTTTCCTTTCCGCCACGTCCTGCCTCTGCGGCTTCTGGCTCAAAACAATGTTCTTAGGCTCAAGGCTTATATCCTCGTCATAGCGGTTATATGCAACCATGCACTGAACGGTGAGATACATGCCTTTTTTTATTTTATCTATTATGCTCTTATCCTCGTCGCCCCTTATGTACTTTGAAACCCGTATGGAGCCGGTGTAATCCGTAATGTCGAAGCTGAGGACCGCCGCGGCGCGCTTCTGTATCTCCCGGCTGTCAACGGAAAACACCTCGCCCTGAACGATAACGCTGCCCGACTCCAGCGTGATGTCCCTCATGGGAACAGGCTTTCCCGTAACGGCCTTTCCCATCAGCACCTCGCCTTTGACCTCCTCTTTGGCCTTTCGAGGCTTCCTGGCTTTGTGCGCCGGCTCGGCGCGGGGGTAATCGGCAGCTATATTAACGGCTCGAAGGCCAAACTCCCCGGCGATTCGGGCCTCAATGGCCGATTTTTCCGCCGGGGCGGGCATACGGGGAAAGAGAACCTTTATTTCCATCTCCATTTTTTCGCTGTTTATAACAGTGGAAATAACCTGGGCGCTGCTTAATCCGCCGCACATCTCCCCCAGGCTTTCGCAGAAGGGGAACATTTCCAAAAACGCAACCTTTTCAACGCTCATCAGTACCTGTTTCTCGCTTTCGTTTCTTGTTTAAAGCATTATTTGGTCAGGACGGTCCCTCGTCCTGCTTTATAAGCTCCACAAGGGCCCTGGCAAGGTTTTCAGAGGGGACCTTGCCAACAACTTCGCCCTTTTTAAAGAGCACCCCGGCCCCTTGGCCGCCTGCCAGCCCGTAATCGGCCTCTCTTGCCTCCCCCGGGCCGTTTACCACGCAGCCCATGACGGCCACGGTGATGTTCCGGTGGTATCCGGCAAGCAGGGACTCCACCTCCTCCGCGGTCCTTATAAGGTCAATCCCGCATCGGCCGCAGCTGGGACAGGAAATAAGCCTTACCCCGCCTTTCCGCAATCCGGCGGCCTTTAAAATGGCAATTCCCGCTTTGACCTCCTCCACAGGGTCCGCGGTGAGGGAAACGCGGATGGTGTCGCCAATCCCCTGGCACAGCAGTGCCCCCAGACCCACGGCGGACTGGACAAGGCCGTTATAGGCGGTGCCTGCCTCCGTAATGCCCAGATGGAGGGGATAGGGGAACTCTTCCGCCGCCAGCCGGTTCGCCTCGACGGTGAGAGGCACGCTGGAGGCCTTCAGGGAAAGGCAGATGTCGTCAAAATCAAAGCTGTTCAAAAGCTCGACATGCCTCCGGGCGCTTTCCGCCATCGCCCGGGCGGTGGGGGCGCCGTACTTTGCAAGCAGCTCCCGCTCCAGGCTGCCGCTGTTGACGCCTATGCGTATGGGTATGTTTCCGGCCCTGCAGGCGTCGGCCACAGCCTTCACTTTTTCCCGGGAGCCAATGTTCCCCGGGTTGATGCGGATTTTATCCGCGCCGGCGGCTACCGCCTCGATTGCCAGCCTGTAGTCGAAGTGGATGTCCGCCACTATGGGCAGAGGCGCCTTTTCCTTTATTTTGCCAAGGGCGCGGGCAGCCTCCATGTTGGGGACCGCCAGCCTGACAATATCGCAGCCGGCCTCCCTCAGCCTTTCTATCTGAGCCAGGGTGGCCGGCACATCCTCGGTTTTCGTGTTGCACATGGACTGGACGGTCACCGGCGCGCCGCCGCCGATGGGAACGCCGCCCACATTTATCCGCCTGGTATCCGCTCGCGTCATTTCCTACCTCCGGGCGGCCTATCTACGCCGCAATTATCTTTACAATGTCGTTGAACATTACCACGGCCATGAGGCCCAGGAGCAGAACCAGCCCCGCAGCATGGATGTAGCCCTCGTATTTGGGGTCTATCTTCCTGCGGAGAATCCGCTCCGCCACCCACGTCACAATCAAAAACAGCACTTTGCCTCCGTCCAGGGCGGGTATGGGAAGCATATTCATCACGGAAAGGTTCACCGTGATAAAGGCGGTAAGATAGGCGATGTTGCTTATGGCATCCGAGACGGTTTCGGACTCCTTTCCCACATCGTTAATGATGCCCACTATGCCCACAGGTCCGGACATATCCCTGATACCCACGGCTCCCCTTATCAGGTCCGCAAGTCCCAGTCGCACCAGCCGCACAAAATTCAGGACGCAGTACCAGGAATACTTCAGCCTGGCTGCGAGTCCGGTCTCCTTTACGCCGAAATACAGGCCGTATTTCATCACCTTTTCCCCGTTCACCTCATACTCCCTCAGGCTTATAGGGAAATTGTCAAGGTAAACCTTTTTTCCGTCCCGGATGAGAACCAGGTCTGCGGTTTGGCCGTTGCCTCGGCCCAGATAGAAGCCCACGTCGGAGGAGAAGTATATACGCTCCCCGTTAATCTTGTATATGGTGTCACCCGTCAACAGGCCGTATTCCCCCTCATAGGGGCAGCCCTCCATAAAGCCCGTAATCGTGGGCGTGGTGAAGCTGTCGGCCTGGGAGAACACCAGAAGTATGAGTATAAAGCCTAGGAGAAAGTTCATGCCCGAACCGGCTACAAGTATTATAAGCCGCTTCCAGGCGGGCTGATTTGTAAAGGCCCGGGGGTCGCTGGACTTGCTTTCCTCGCCCTCCATGGCGCAGAAACCGCCCACAGGCAGTGCCCGCAGGGAATACTGGGTCTCCTTACCCTGCTTTTTATAGATAGCAGGGCCCATTCCTATTGAGAACTCCAGCACCTTGACGCCGCACGCCTTGGCGGCCATAAAGTGTCCCAGCTCGTGGCTTGCAATAAGAAGGCCAAAAATGATTACAGCAATGATTATATACATATATTCCTCCTATCCCTTTTCAGGCTTTTTGAGTCTCAGGATAGGTTGCTAGCGACTCTGCCTTACAAATCGTCTTGCTTCCTCGTCCGACTCCAGTATTTCGTCCAGAGTGGGCTCTTTTATAATATCTATGCTGCCCAGCGCCGCGGCAACACAGTCATAAATCCGGTTAAAGCCTATCCTGCCCTCCAGGAACATAGCCACCGCCTCTTCGTTGGCGGCGCTGAGTATTGCGGGAGCGGTGCCCCCGGTCCTTGCCGCCTCCATTGCCAGCGCAAGGCAAGGGGTCTTTTCCATATCCGGCTCCTCAAAGCTAAGTTTGCCCAAAGCGGCAAAATCCACTCGTGAAACGGAAGATTCCCGCCTATCCGGATATGTCAGGGCATACTGGATGGGCAGGCTCATATCCGGCACGGCCATCTGAGCAATGACTGAGCCGTCGATAAATTCCACCATAGAGTGTATTATGCTCTCCGGGTGGATAAGGACCTGTATATTCTCCGGAGAGCAGCCGAACAGGTGCATGGCTTCAATAAACTCCAGCCCCTTGTTCATAAGCGTGGCGCTGTCGACGCTGATTTTGGCCCCCATGTTCCAGTTGGGATGGCGCAGGGCCTGCTCGGGAGTCACGGAAGCGGTTTCCTCCCGCGTCATGCCCCTGAAGGGGCCGCCGGAAGCGGTGAGAATAATGCGCCGCAGCTCGCCGGGTTTGGCGCTGCGCCCCGCAAGGCACTGAAATATGGCGGAGTGCTCGGAATCCACCGGGATGATTTCCGCCCCTTTCCTCCTAGCCCTTTCCATGACTATGCTGCCGGCGCAGACCAGGGTTTCCTTGTTGGCCAGGAATATGCGCCTGCCCTTGTCAATGGCCGCAAGGGTGGGACGAAGGCCAACGCTGCCGGACACCGCCGCAACCACCGCCGTCGCCCCGCGGATGGTGGCGGCCTCAATCAGACCCCGTATCCCCGCTCCAACGGCTATGCCCGTATCCGCCAGGGATATGCGCAGTTTTTTTGCAGCGGCCTCGTCGCCCACCGCCACAAAGGCCGGCTCCAGCATCCGGGCCTGCTGCTCCAGCAGCTCTATGTTGTTGTTTGTGGTAAGAGCCCGTACGGTTATGCCAAGCCTGCGGGCCACTTCCACCGCCTGCCGGCCCACCGACCCGGTGGACCCCAAGATGGAAATGGAATGTACCATAAAAAAACACCGCTATCTATATAGTCTAAACTAAAATATGGCAGGAACCCAGAGCACAAGAATCTCAATAAGCGGCGCTGTAAAATGCATGCTGTCGAAGCGGTCCAGCGCGCCTCCATGTCCGGGTAGAAGGTTCCCGTAATCCTTGATGCCGTAAAGGCGCTTCACCGCCGAAAAGCTCAAATCCCCAAGCTGGCAGGCAAGGCTGCCCAACAGCCCGTAGACTGCCATTACCGGAAGATTCACGCTGTATCCCAGGGATTGCAGTATCAGCCCGTATATAAGCATTGCCGCAATTGCGCAGACAAATCCCCCGGCGGAGCCTTCAATGGACTTTTTGGGGCTCAGCTTGGGGGCAAGCCTGTGCTTCCCCAGGGAAATACCGATAAAATACGCGCCGCTGTCGCTGGAAAAGGCAGCTACGAAAGGCAGAAGAATATACACCGACCCGTGCTCCCTCAGCCCCAGCCGCACCAGGGCGGAGAGCATAAGGGGCATCACCCCTCCCGCAAAGAGCACCGTGGCCACCGTTTCAAAGGATATGGCGGTCTCTTTCCTGAAGGACAGCATCAGCTCGCAGAACGCAACCGCAAAGAGCAGGAAAACCAGTGGCGCCATCAGGAAGGTACTGCTAAGCGCCGTAATCACCGGTACGGCGGCGGCACATACCACGCCGTAAAGGACCAGCCTCTTTTCCTTTATGCCCGCGCACCGCATCAGCTCATAGGCGGAGCAGGCTGTTATGGCCCCCACCAGGCATCCGAAAACTATCAGGGGCGCAAAGAAAATAATCAAAAGCAATAATGGTATGCCGATGGCGGCAACAATAATACGGGTTTTCATTTTATGTCTCCAAATCTCCGGTTGCGGCGCTGGAGCTCCGCAATTGCCTTGTTTATTTCTTTCTCGGTAAAATCAGGCCACAGAGTGTCGGTAAAGTACAGCTCGGCATATGCCGACTGGTACAGCAGGAAGTTTGAAAGCCGCTGCTCCCCTCCGGGACGGATTATCAGATCAGGGTCGGGTATTCCGCTGGAATAGAGGTGTTTTTCAAAGTCTTCCATTTCGATTTGCTTCTTGCCGCCCTTGAGGAGCTCCTCCGCGCACTGCCGGGCGGCCCGGACAATCTCGTCCCGTCCACCGTAGTTGACGCAGATATTAACCTGGCAGCCCTCGTATCTTTGGGAGATTTCCGCCGTCTCTTCAATAAGGCGCTGGAGCTCCTCGGACAGGATGGAAATGTCGCCGAAAAACTTCATCTTGACCCTGTCCTTTTCCATCTTCTCAATGGCCTCCCGGAGGTATTTCTCCAGCAGCCGCATAATGGACTGCACTTCCTGGGCCGGGCGCTTCCAGTTTTCCGTGGAAAAGGCGTAGACTGTCAGGTATTCTATCCCAATATCCTTGCAGTAGGTGGCCACGCGCCTGAAAGTCTCTGCCCCGGCGGCGTGGCCGGCCGTGCGCGGCAGGCCGTTTCGCTGGGCCCACCTGCCGTTTCCGTCCATGATAATGGCAATATGGCGGGGGAGATTTGAAAAATCCACAGCCCCCGCCTTTTGTTTAGATCTGAAAAGTCTCATCAAATTTCGAACAACTCTTTCTCCTTCTTGCTGGTCAGGTCGTCAATCTCTTTTACGAAGTCGTCGGTGATTTTCTGGATGTCCTTTTCTATGGTCTTGAAATCATCCTCGGTTATCTCCGACTTCTTCTTTTGAGCCTTGTATTTTTCCATGGCGTCGCGCCTTATGTTTCGGATGGCTACCTTAGCTTCCTCGCCGTATTTTTTCACCTTCTTAGCCAGTTCCTTGCGCCGCTCCTCGGTAAGCTGGGGGAACACAAGGCGGATTACCCGCCCGTCATTTTGCGGATTAATGCCCAAATCGGAGGCATGAATCGCTTTTTCAACGGACTTCAGAACGGAAGCGTCCCAGGGCTGTATCACCAGCGTGCGGGGGTCGGGAGTGGAAATGGACGCAATCTGATTTACTGGCGTAGTGGTTCCGTAGTATTCAATGGTAATCTTATTAAGGACGCTGGCATTGGCCCTCCCGGCTCTGACGCCGGCAAACTGAGCTGTAAGAATCTCAATGGTCTTCTGCATTTTTTCGGTGAGCTCTTTATATTCGGTTGACATAATACTGCCTCCTCCTTATAGATTATTATTGTACTATCGTGCCAATTTTCTCTCCCATAACCGCCCGGACTATGTTGTCAGGGTCTTTCAGGGCAAAGAGTATCACGGGTATTTTATTGTCCATGGACAGAGATGTGGCTGTGGAGTCCATTACCGCCAGGTGATTTGCCAGAATATCATCGTAGCTTATGGCGTCGTATTTGACCGCATTGGCGTCCACTTTGGGGTCGGCGCTGTAAACCCCGTCAACGTTCTTGGCCAGAAGTATCACGTCGGCGCCTATTTCCGCGGCCCTCAGCACCGCCGCAGTATCCGTCGAGAAATAAGGATTGCCCGTGCCGCAGCCGAAAATCACCACTCTTCCCTTTGCCAGGTGGCGCATGGCCCTCAGGCGTATATAGGGTTCGGCCACCGCCCGTATCTCTATGGCCGTCTGGACGCGGACGTCCACGCCTATAAGCTCCAGCACGTCCGCCATGGCAAGGCAGTTCATAACCGTGGCCATCATGCCCATATGGTCGGCCCGGGTCCTCTCTACTAGCCCGCCGCCGTCCTTGACTCCCCGCCAGAAGTTGCCGCCGCCTACCACGACGCCCACTTCAACTCCAAGGTCCACGCATTTTTTTATGGAACGGCAAACTCTTTCCACGACTTCAAAGTCAATGCCGTTCTTTTTTTCGCCGGCCAGAGCTTCGCCGCTGATTTTCAAAAGGACTCGTTTATATCGAGGCTTTTTGTCCTCCATAGGCACACCCCTTCAGTCATAAAATCTCATTAAAACTTCATTATGGTATTTTAATATAAAACGCGTGATTTTAAAAGAGCTTTTGAGGAAAAAGTTGAAAATTAAAGGGCGATTTATTTAGTAATTGTCACGAACCCCGGCGGTATGTTATACTTACCGCGAAATTTTTTTAAAAGGATTGTACACGTATGTGGTTTAGCCTTTCGCTTATCACCATCATCGCATGGGCCGGCTCCGATTTGTTCTCAAAAAAGGGCACCCGGCCCGACGACCGTTACAGCCATCTCCGTCTCGTCATTGTCGTGGGGACGGCAATGGGAATTCACGCCATTTTGTACCTGCTCTTCACCGGAATGGAGTACAGCCCCTTTTCAATAATCCGGTACTTCCCCGTTTCCGCAATGTATATACTGTCCATGGCCCTGGGCTACGCCGGCCTCCGGTATATAGAGCTGTCTGTCTCTTCCCCCATTTGCAATTCTTCGGGCGCCGTCACGGCAATCCTCTGCTTTTTCATACTCAGGCAGACAATGGAGCCCCTTCAGGTGGTGGGCGTCGTCCTCATTTGCCTTGGAATCTTCCTCCTGTCGGTCCTGGAAAAAAGGAAGGCCGACATGGACGGCATAAGGACGGAGGACGACCCGTACAGAAAATACCGGGTGGGAGCTGTCGCCATAATCTTTCCGTTACTGTACTGCGTAATAGACGGCCTTGGCAGCTTTATGGACGCATGGTACCTGGAAAACCTCATGTCCGAGGACGAGGCCAACATATCCTACGAGCTCACCTTCGCAGCCTGCGCCCTCATATCATATCTTTACCTGCGGGTGCTGAAAAAACAGGAGTTCTCCTATTTAAAGGAAAGGGACTTCTGCTTCGGTGCCCTGTGCGAGACCGCCGGGCAGTTTACCTACATTTACGCCATGAGCGACAACGCCATAGTGGCGGCCCCCCTCATTTCCTCCTACAGCATATTTTCGGTTCTGATGTCCCGGATTTTCCTGAAGGAAAAGCTGACAAAGCCGCAGTACTTTGTCATCGCCATGGTCATGGCGGGCATCGTCATCCTGGGCATTTTCGACGCGTAGGAAGGCGCGCCATAAATCTGGTCAATAAAAAAGACACCATCAAAAGCGGTGTCTTTTGCATTTCCTAAAGAGGACGCGAGTTTTAAAGCGCCGCCCGTAAAAACAGGGCCGGAGACAGGCCTCGCGGGCCATATCCTCCTCGGCGTCGGGGAGCGGCTCCAGCTCGGCGGCCCCGTACTTCTGGCGGAGGGCCGTCAGCAGGATGTGGTCGCACAGGGCGGGATTCTTGGGCAGCACCGGCCCATGGCTGTAGGTGCCGAAGACGTTGCCGGAGCGGACCCCCTCCGTCCCGTCCTCCCCGTTGTTCCCGTAACCAAGCAGCACGCAGCCCAGAGGCTGGACCCCCTCCCCCAGCCAGGTCCTGCCGCTGTGGTTTTCAAAACCCAACACTATGCTGCCGCCGGAAGCCTCTCCGCAGCGGAAGGCGAAGTTGCCTATCATCCGCTTTTTGGCGCCCACGGTATAAAAGTCGGCAATGCCCAAGTAGTCAAGCTGCACCCCGTCCCAGGTGCGGTAGTAGTTGCCCAGCATCTGAAAGCCTCCGCAAACAGCGAGGAAAGTCTTTCCGTCCGCGGCTGCGGCCCGGAGCTCCCGGCCCTTTCCGGCGGCCAAATCTCTCATGATAAGCTCCTGCTCGAAATCCTGCCCACCGCCGATGAAAAACAGGTCGAAACCGGCAAAGTCCGCCGCCTCGCCGACGGGCAGCTCCGTGACGGAAACGCCTATGCCCCGCCACTGGAGGCGCCTCATCATACATATGATGTGCCGCCCCTGCCCAGAAGCCGCAGCAGCCGCCTTGTCCCCTTGCAGACCCAAAGGGCAAAAAGCTCCCGCAGGGTCAAACGGGTTTTTAGTTTTAATCTCAGTTTTTTCATGTTCTTCTTTATGCCCTGCCTCCGCCGCGCTTATATCCGCTACCTAATAATTATTTTCAGAAAAAATGAAAAAGCGCCCACCGGGGACATCAGTCCCCGATGAACGCCATTGTTCCACGTGAAACAATACAGTAATCGGACGGTTTTGTCAATAAAAATTTGCGGATTTAAGCTTCCGGTACTGCGGTTTGCCATTGACAACCCCGCAAGGAGTGGTTTATACTTTCTGCATCAGGACAACGACGTCTTAGATGCTTTTCGGTCGTTGCCTGTTTTTTATTTCAAACGACACTGGATTTTAACGAATTAGCGAGGTAATAAAGTGGAAAAGATTCTTGTGCTGGACTTCGGCGGTCAGTACAGCCATCTAATCGCCCGCCGGGTCCGGGAACAGCAGGTTTTCGCCGAGGTGCGGGGTTGCGGCAGCGTAACCCTTGAGGAGATACGCGCCGCCGGATACGCGGGCATCATATTCACCGGCGGCCCCAACAGCGTTTATGACGAATCGTCTCCCCGTTTCGACCCGGCGATACTCGAGCTTGGGATTCCGGTGCTGGGCATATGCTACGGCCACCAGCTCATGGCCTGGATGGCCGGCGGCAGGGTCTGCTCCGCCGGCAGCATAAGCGAATACGGCAAGGTGGAGCTTACAGCCGGCAAAAGCCCCCTTTTCCGCGGAATCCCCGAAAGAAGCATATGCTGGATGAGCCACACGGACTATGCCTGGCGACGTGCTGCGTCGCCACAAAGTAGCTTCTGAGGTTGAGCCTGAAAACCGCGTCCCAGTCTTTTTCCACGTCCATGTCCGTCATAGGAGACATTTTCAGCATGCCGGCATTGTTGACAAGAATGTCAAGCCTGCCGTACGCGGCCATGGCCGCGTCGAAAATATTCTTAACATCCTCGTATTGGTATGTCGGCTTTTACAAATTTAACATCGTGGCCTTTGGCTCGCAAATCAGCCTCAATGGAAGCTCCCAATTCCTGGCGGCGGCCGCAAAACACAACCTTCGCACCTTCTTCAACGAAAACCTCCACTATTCCCTTGCCTATGCCCGAAGTCGCGCCGGTGACAACGGCGACCTTGTCCTGCAGTTTGCCCATAACTATCCTCCTATCCTTTGTTAATTTTTTGTTTATACAAATCAATATAGCACACATTAATTCTCTATTGTCATCTATTATGCCCGGGCATGGAAAAACCGTCTCCGCGATTCGGAGACGGTTTTTTCTTCAATTCTTTCAGGCTTCCTTCGGGGGCTGGTTTCCCTTATTCTTTTTAACAAATTTCCTGCGGCTGTTCTTGCCCGGTGACTTTTTCTTTTCACCCTCCCTGGGTTTGGAGGCGCTTTTTTTGTCCTGAGGCTTTGGGGCCTCTTTCTGCACTTTTTGATTTTGGGTCTTGGCCTTCCGCTCCCCTGTTTTCGATTTCCGGCCGCGCCTGTTGGAGCTTTTCTTCTTAGGCGGCGCGGGGGGAGGAGGTGTCTCAGCGGTGGGCCCCGGCTCTACCTCCTCTGCATAGGGCTCCTCCATCAGCAGCAGCGGCATCTCCCAGGGGTCCATTTCGGGTTCCAGTTCCAGCTCCTCTTCCTCCGACTTGGGCAAAAACTGCAGCACCGAGGGCAGGGGCTCCCCTTCCTTGGGCCGGCCGCCGGGAACGACGGCCACCTCGTCCACATTGAAGGTCCTGAGAACGGGTTCTCCAGTGCTGTCGATATTCACCTTGACCGTCTGGCGGAGCAGGTTCACCTGGACCACATTGCCGTAGCCCACTGGCGTTTCCACAAAGGCGCCGGTTTTGGGCGCGTTTTTGACCAGCTCCTCGTAGGCCTCGTGCTCATAGCGCAGGCAGCACATGAGCCGCCCGCAGGCCCCCGATATTTTCGTGGGGTTCAGGGACATGGACTGGATTTTGGCCATTTTGGTGGACACGGGCTGAAACTCGTCCAGGAACTGGCTGCAGCAGAAGGGGCGGCCGCATATTCCCAGGCCGCCAAGCATCTTGGCCTCGTCCCGGACTCCTATCTGCCGAAGCTCTATGCGGGTCCTGAACACGGAAGCCAGGTCCTTTACCAGTTCCCTGAAGTCCACTCTCCCGTCGGAGGTGAAGAAGAACATTATCTTGCTGCCTTCGAAATTGTATTCCACGTCCACCAGTTTCATGTCCAGGCCGTGCTCGGCAATCTTCTTCAGGCAGATTTCAAAGGCCTCTTTTTCCTTGGCTTTATTGCTTTCCGCCACACGGAGGTCATCCTCCGTGGCCACCCGTATAACGGGGCGCAGGGGGGGTACAATGCGGTCTTCGGGCACGCTGTGGTTGCCCTTTACGCATTCGCCGATCTCCAGGCCTTTGGAAGTCTCCACAATGACCTGCTGCCCCTGGTCCAGTTCCAGGCCGGCGGGGTCAAAATAGTAGACTTTCCCCCTGCTTTTAAATCTCACGCTTACAACTTCTATCAAATTATTTTCCTCCATTGATTCGTTCATTGCGGCAACCGGATTAGCCCGTTTGCTGCGCATTGCGGGAAAGGGACTCATGCGCGATGCCGCTTACGGCCAGCATGCCGAAAACGTGTTTGACGCTTACATTCATGTTCAGGTAGTTTTCGGCTTTTTTCATGAGCCTTGCCATGGCCATAATACCGGCGCGGCTGAAACCCAGGTCCGGCTCCCTGCCGCAGAGCATATCCGCAAGCAGCTCGCCGGCGCAAAAAACAAATTCCCTGGCCTGGCTGTTGTCCAGGCCCTCCTTCGCCATGCAGAAGCTGAGAAGCCGGGGCCTGCTTCCCGACGCGGCAATGCTAAGGTAATCGCGGGCCAGGGCCATAGCCTCCTCCCCGGGGGGGCGGACATCGTTGTTTATGGACAGCTCCACGCAGCGGGAGCGCACCGTGTCCAGGAGGGAGCCGGCATTGTCAGTGCACAAAATAAATGCCACGGCGGCCGGCGGCTCCTCCAGAACCTTAAGCATCGCGTTCTGGGCGCTGATGTTCATGTCCCCGGCGTCCTTAATAATATATACCTTTTTTTCGGCCTCATTAGGCAAAACCTGCGCGTCCGCAATTATATTGCGTATCTGCCCCACATATATTTCCTTGCGCTGTTTCCCCTTGTCGTCCGTTTCCTTCTGCACCGTAATCACGTCGGGATGTATGCCGGCGGCCACCTTTCGGCAGTGGCGGCACCGCCCGCAGGGCCGGTTCCCGTCGCCTGAGCAGACGATGGCGGCGGCCATTCTCCGGGCTCTTCCGTCGCGCTCCTCCTCCGAAGGGGAGGCGACAATATATGCGTGGGAAAAGTTTTCTCTTCTCATAGCTTATTATACTTAATATCCAGAATTAACACTGCGGCGAGGCGCCCCTGACTGCAAATTGGCTTTTGGATTATCCTGCCTGCAGCGCTTTTAATTATTTTACCTTTCCGCAATGTTTTCGTCAATGGGCAAATTATGCAGGGAGCGGGAACCGGTTTCGGTTAAAACAAAACAGAAGGGGGCCGAAATGCGGCTCCCTTCTGTTTTATTAAGCTTTACCGGAAGGCTCACAACAACCCTTTGATAAAATCCACAACCTGGCGTACAGTATAAAGGTCGCTAACGTTATCGCTGGTTATGACGATACCGAATTCCTCTTCAATGGACATGATGAGCTCCACCACGTCAAGCGAGTCAGCCCCTAAATCCTCAATAATGTTGGTATCCAAGGTGATACTATCCTCGCTAATCTCAAGCTGTTCCGCCAAAAGCCGTCTTATCGTCTCAAAAACCATTTTATTTCCTCCCTTGAAATGGCAAATTATATGCTCAATGCTGACGGGGAATGGGCGAAATCATTTCCACTCTTGGCTTTTGGGCTTTGTGCCTCTAGCCTTGGATTTTTCATAGGAAATCACAACACGGCGGTTGGGTTCCGTGCCCGTCGAGGAAGTGCTGACTCCCTCAAAGTTCTGCAGGGCGGTGTGGATAATATGGCGCTCGTAGGAATTCATGGGCTCCAGCGCCATGCTGCGACGGTATTTTACAACCTTCGTTGCCATTTTCTCCGCCAAACGCACGAGGGATTCCTCCCTCTTGCTGCGGTAGTTTTCCGCATCCACGCTTATGTGGGTGCGCTTTTCAGCGCCCCGGTTAACCACGTAGTTTGTGAGATGCTGAATGGCGTCAAGGGTCTCGCCCCTGCGCCCGATAACGGCGCCCATGTTGTCGCCGCTAAGATTGACCAGCAGGCTGCCATTCTCGCGCTCGCTGATTTCAATGTCGGCCTTTATGTCCATGCGCTCCAGCAGGCCCTCAATGAAATTCCTTGCCTTCTCCTCTTTATCGTCTCCCACCTTGTATAAGACTCTAACCACAGCGGGAGTAGCGCCGATACCAAGAAAGCCGGATTTGGCCCGCTCAATAATTTCAACGGATACCTCATCCCTGTCGAGACCAATCTGATTAAGTGCGTTGGCAATAGCTTCTTCCTTGGTCTTACCGGTAGCTTCAATAGATTTTATCATGATAAATTATCTCCCGTTACTGCTTATAAATCGTTGCTGTTTTCGTCCTGGTAGGACTCTGTATGGTCCGCACCGTTATTGGAGCCATCTTCAAAACCAGCGGGATTTACGGGCTCTGGTGTGGAACCAGTCGCGTTGATTTCCGAATCCATGGCCGGGGGAATCACTTTCGATTCAGCTTGGGCCGTTTCCTCCGCTTCGGCGTCTGCCTGGGCATGTTTCTTAAAGCGGTCAGGATCGTATGCCCTGCCCCGGGCATAGGGACGGTCTCCCACCTTAGAGGGAAGCACTCCGTTATCCTTTTTCTCCTTTTTGGCGGCCTGGCGGGCCTCCTCAATGGCCTTCTGCTTGGCCTGGATTTTGCGCTTGCTGGTATTGGGATTGCGGGTGGTGGCGCCCTGAGCCCGCAGCCGTTCAGTCTCCTGGCGCTTGCGCTCGATCTCAGCCTCTCTGGCCTTTTCCCGCTCCAGCCTTTCCGCTTCCTCCACGTCCAGAATCCTGTTGTAATGCCTAATTAGTATTACTTCCTGAATGATTGAGAACACGTTGCTGCATATCCAGTAGATGCCCAGAGCGGCGGGCATGACAAAGCCGATCCAGAGGGAAATCAGGGGCATGGTCAGCATCATTGACTGCGTGTTTGCCTGCTGATCGGGAGTCTGGGGAGTGGCCTTGGCGCTTATCTTCATGGAAAGATAAGACAGGAAGGCGGAAATAATGGGTATAAGGAACAGTCCCAAAGCAGGCAGCCACTCGGCTGCGTTGCCCCAGTCGACCTTTAGGAAAAAGTTCCATTGGGGCTTAACACCCAGGTCAAGTCCAAGAAATCCGTAGTCAATATCCAGAACTTTGGGGACAATCGCCTTTATCTGGTCGTAATACTGGTGTATCAGCTCCGCCAGGGTGATTTCATGATAGGCGTCCACCTTTGCCGGTATTTCATAGACGCCCAGTGAAACCAGTTTTTCCTGAATAAGCGTCACCTGTTCGGCGGCAAGGCCCATCATCTTGGTAAGAGGCTGGCGAATTACGCTGTAAAGAGCTATTAGTATGGGAAAGGGAATCAGAGACCAAATGCAGCCCGACAGCGGACTGATCTTTTCCTCCTTGTAAAGCTTCGCAACTGCCTCCTGATATTTCTCTTTGTTGCCCTCATACTTTTTCTCTAGTTCCTTGAGCCTTGGCGTGAAGCGCGTCACGCGCATCGTGCTCTTCTTGCTCTTCATCTGGAAGGGCAAGAGGATAAGCTTTACCACCAGGGCAAAAAGTATTACGGCAAGTCCGTAGTTGCCCGACAGCTCATATAGCTTTAGGAGCAGCCACGAAAATGGTGCTGTAATTATTGACATACGGGTACTCCCATCCTTTGTGTTGCCCGTTCCTAGGGAACGGGATCATATAAATCACCTCTGTGGAAAGGGTGGCACTTCAATATGCGCTTTAGAGCCAGCCATGTCCCCTTTGCAGCCCCATACCTTTCAAGGGCCACCAGCGCATATTCGGAACAGGTCGGTATAAACCGACAGCATGGCTTCTTATAGGGTGAGACATGCCTGCGGTAGAATTTCACTAAAGCGATGAGAATCTTTTTCATCAAATGACCATTCCTTTCACAGGGTATGGGCGTAATTCAATAAGGAAACGGTCACGTTACGACGCATCTTGCCGGGTGTCGGTGTGCAAATTTGGCGTTTGAATGTCACAGGGAAGACAGTTTACCTTTCGGCCCCCGCGCCGGACAGAATCCCCAGTTTTTCGCAGGCGGTCAGAAACGCTTTTTCAAGCTCCCAATAAGTGGTATAGCGGCTCCTTACCCGGGCCACCATCACAATATCAAACCCACGCAGGAGCTTCGCCTCGTTTGTTCGGTAGATTTCCCGAAGGCGGCGGCGCACGCGATTCCGGTGCACCGCTTTGCCTATCTTATTGCTGACCGTGATGCCTATCTGATTGTAGTCCCGCCCGTTTCTTCTGCAATACACTACCAAAATAGGCGTGGAGGCGCTTTTGCCCTTGGAGTACAGGCGTCGAAACTCGTAGTTATTTTTAAGAGAAGTACTAAATTTCAACTGACCTCACCCCATGACCTCGGTTTTCGATAGCCGTAACACCAGCTTGTCCGAAAACCTGGGCAGAAAACCTACAGCTTGCCTTTAGTGAGTGAGCCTTGCACGGCCCTTCGCCCTGCGGCGAGCCAATACCTTACGGCCGTTGCGAGTGGACATTCTCTTGCGAAAACCATGCTCCCTTTTGCGCTGACGTTTCTTGGGCTGATAGGTACGAAGCATTTTCCATGCACCTGCCTTTCATAGTAATAATTTGCCCCAACCGTTTCCGGCAAAAGGGGCATACTCAACTGCGGCCGAAGCCGCAGTAGTTGTTAGTATAATTGTAGGTATTTTTTTTACCGGCCATACATGCCGCTAGCAAGTCATTATATATTAAACAAATTGCCGATGTCAACTCTTTTCCACACCTCAATGGGGCAAATAACCCAAATGGCGCCGCCGCACCCCGGAAAAAAGTTCCAACCCCCCGTCATCAGGCAAGGCGTGGAGCACCTATAGTATACTCAGTTTATCAGAAAAATCAGGAAATCCTGACAAAAAAATGCGGCGCTTCCCGGCCTCAGCCCGGAGCGCGCCGCAAAACCCTTGGACGGTCAAGCCGCCAAATCCTCTCTCCTGATGTACTTTCTAAGGGGATAGGACAGGGCTGCCCCCGCCGCAATCACTATGACGGTGTTGGGCAGCATGTAGGTGCTGTTATAGAGGAGGGAATAAAGCCATGTGCTGGTCATGGTCAGGTTCATGAACTCCTCCGGCATATACTGGGCGTAAATGGTGATTCCGCTGATAAAGTGCACGGCGAACCTGGCCAGGCAGCCCGCAAGCCCGCCGCTGACAAGGCCCCACTTCCTGTTCATGAAGAGCCCCGCCAGCCCCACGGCCATGTACGCGACGGAATAGTCCAGCGCCATGGACTGCCAGTTGACGGCAAACCCAGCCGCGAAGAAATACTTCAGGGTGCCGAAAATCAGGCCCGCGCCCAGGCCCCATCCCGCTCCCCAGCGCACAGCGTACAGCACAAGGGGCACCATAACCAGGTCAATGGAGCCGCCGAAGCCCCCGAAGGACACGCCGATGGGAATCTTTATGTAGCTTAGAACCATGGCCATGGCTACGAATACGGCGCCTTCGCATATGCATCTGAGAGCCTTTTTGGTTGACATAATATCCTCCGCCTTTCTCCGGTGCGGATAAAAAATCCGCACCATAATAAAATACGGTGCGGAAATCAGCAGATTATGTGTCCCTACGCCGGCATTACCCGGATCAGGTTCCGCACCACTTGGTGCAGGGGTCCGGAGCCTCAATTAGCTCCATCTCAGCCGGGAAAACCCGGCACCCCCTTTTTGATTAAGTATATGATATAACAGCCGAAGCCTGTTGTCAATACAGATTACGGTAGTTCTCCTCTGTTCTAAAAAGGTGTTGAATTTCAAGGCTTACGCGACTCGGCTTCTCCGAATTCATCGGGCTCTTGCAAGATTAGTGTAACGTATTAGAGTACAAGACTCCAAGAACTTCCGTTATAATCCAAACGCCGACGCTTCACCTTAGCACACTACACCGAATGACAGCATTTATTGTCGAAAATTGGGATTAATGTCATGCCAGACACCTTCTTGCAGATTATTAGAGCGGAACGATACCGTTTATGCGATATTATACTTGTGACGGTTTCATGTTTTTGTCTCCGATAATAATCAGCAAAAGCCTAAAACGTATAGATGGATGTAAAAGAAATCAGATTTAAGCCCTAAAAGCAAAAAAGGCCGCTCTGCGAGACGACGCGGAGCGGCCTATATTAATGAGGAGCTAAAAACCTCAGCGGCGCGCCGGGACATTCCCCTGCACTATCCGGTTCTTGGGTACTTCGCGCAGGCGCGCGACAAGCAAATCGAGATGGAAACCGCGGAAAAAATCCGGGCCGCCACGCCCGTATTCTATAAAATGAGGCCCTTTATTCCAGTTCCGCCGCCTTCTTCTTTATGAACTGCCGCAGCCAGGGGCCGGACTCCTCGTTTTCCAGGGCGAAATCTATGGTGGCCTCCAGGAATCCCTTGAGGTTTCCCGTATCGTACCTGCGGCCTTCAAATTCAACTGCAATCACCCGCTCCCTCCGGCAAAGCTCTTTCAGCCCGTCGGTAAGCTGGATTTCCCCTCCGTGGCCGGGGGGGGTGTTCTCCAGTATGGCGAAAATGGAGCTGGTAAGCACGTAGCGGCCCAGAATGGCGTAGTTAGAGAACTTTTCCTCAGGTTTTGGCTTTTCGTTCATGTCGTGGACCGCGTAAATCCTTCCGTCCAGAGGTCTCAGCTTAAGGGACGAGTATTTTGAAATCTGGCTGTCCTCCACCCGCTGGGTACCCACGCAGCTGCAGCCGTATTTTTCAGAAGCCGAGATGAGCTGGGCCAGAACGGGGGTGCGGGATTTTATTATATCGTCTCCAAGCAAGACGGCAAAGGGCTCATCCCCCACGAACTTTCTTGCCCGCCAGACGGCATGGCCCAGGCCCTTCGTCTCCTTCTGCCGGACATAAAAAATGTTGCACAAGTCCGCGCAGCGGCGGATTGCGGCCGCCTCCTGCTCCTTTCCGGAACGCAGAAGGCGCTCCTCCAGCTCGGGGTGATAGTCGAAGTAATCGTCCATGGCTGACTTGGCCCGGTTTGTGACTATCAGTATATCCTCTATGCCGGAGGCGGCTGCCTCCTCCACCACATACTGGATAACGGGCTTGTCCACCAGGGGCAGCATCTCCTTCGGCACCGTCTTGGTGGCAGGCAGCATTCGTGTTCCCAGCCCGGCCGCGGGGATAACAGCTTTTCTGACTTTCATGGGGAAAGCCCTCCTTCTATATTTTCAAATCCCACTTACAGGCTCGCGATGAATTCCCTGAAAAATCTCAGCTTGGGCAGATTCCTCATTAGAGGCAGGCCTATTACCATCAGTACCACCGCCTCCCCGAAAGCCACCTGGGCGGACATGACAACGAACCCCTCAAGAAAAGCCTCGGGGGTATATGTATAGGCCAGAATGGCGCCAACTATGGGGCCGTTAAACACTACGGGCATGGCGCAGGCGGCCGCGCAGGTCCAGATGCCTGGCATATTCCCGGTTTCGCGGTAGTTTTTGCCCAGCCGAGCGGTGCAGAGGGCTGCCAGCAGTGTGGCAAGGGAGCCGAAGACAATATCCAGAATCCCGGCGGCGCTTAAAAGGTTTGAAACGGCGCAGCCGACAAAAAGCCCCGCAGCCGTTGAGGGCGCAAAAAACGGCAGAATGCACATTACCTCGGACACCCGAAACTGCAGGGAGCCGTAGCTGATAGGGGCAAGCAGCATGGTCACGGCGGCATAGGCGGCGCCGGTAATGGCGGAAACTACTAATTTGCGGGTGGTGCTGTTCATAGGGATACATTTATCCTTTCGCTAATGTTTCCTGATTAAGTATTCTCTCTGGTCTACCGCCGTATTCCGCGGCATTTGCGCCGAAACACTCGGATTTGACAGTATCACTTCGCATTATCATACTACATTGCTTTGCATATTTCCAGCGGCAAATGCAAAAACAGCCGAAAAACGGCTAGCCGTCTTCAGGCCTGCGGCTGTATCTGCAGCCGCACCAGTTCTGGCGGTACAGGCCGTATTTTGCCGACAGTTCAATGGACCGCTTGTATCCGTCGCGTTTCTTGAAATCCGAGGGCAGCCATTTGACGCCGTATTTCTCCGCCAGGACCTGGCCCAGCCTGTTTATCCTGCCGGCGTCCTTGTGGGGCGATAAGGTCAGGGTGGTGCAGAAATAGTCAAAGCCCATCTCTTTTGCCAGCTTCGCCGTCTCCTCTAGGCGGAGGTTGAAGCACACCGTGCACCGGGCTCCCCCCTCCGGCTCTGCCTCAAGCCCCTGAACCGCCCTGTCGAACTCCTCGCCCCGCCAATGGCACTCAATGAGCTTCGCGGGCCGCTTCAGCTCCATTTTTTGCAGGAGCTCCTTCTGGCAGTCCAGGCGCTTCTGGAATTCCTCCCTGAGCTGTATGTTGGGGTTATAATAAAGCAGGCTTATGTCGAAAAACTTCGACAGGTATTCCAGCACATAGCTACTGCAGGGCCCGCAGCAGCTGTGCAGAAGCAGCTTCGGGGTTTTCCCCTCCGGAAGGCTTTCCAGAAGGGCGGACAGTTCTTTCTGATAATTTGTTTTCACCGTCATCACCTCTGGGCCCTATTATACCACTAATTCGTTAAAAACCAGAATTGTTATTGACTTACGCCGGTGAATTTTATACTATAATAATGAAGAATGAAAGAAAAGCGTCATAATTAGTGGAACTAATATTATAAAAACACTCGAAAGGAATGGTCTATTAAAATGGACAACCGCACCAGCAAGGAGAATTATTACCTTGACATCGCCGACGCCGTTTTAAAGCGCTCCACTTGTCTGCGACGCCATTACGGGGCCATTATAGTCCGCAACGACGAAATACTGTCCACCGGATACAACGGCGCCCCCCGGGGACGCAGAAACTGCTCGGATATCGGTTTCTGCACCAGGGAGGCCCTCAACATCCCCAGCGGGGAACGTTACGAGCTGTGCCGCAGCGTCCATGCGGAGGCCAACGCCATCATTTCCGCCGCCCGCCGGGACACGCTTGGCGGAACCCTGTACCTTGTTGGCCGCGACGCCAAGACTGGAGAGCTTCTTAAGGATACCACGCCCTGCTCCATGTGCCGCCGCCTTATCATAAACGCCGGGCTTTCCCAGGTCATAACCCGCATTGGTGAGAACGAGTATACCACCATCAACGTCCGCGACTGGGTCTTTAACGACGACTCCTTGAACTCGCAATACATCGAAGTGCTGGGCGATGTACAGGCAGAGTCATAGATACATAGGCTCCGACGGCCTTTCAGCATTGAAAAAACCGACCCCGTCCTCCTCATAAAACACCAACAGCAGCATCATGCGCGGTGCATGGTGCTGCTGTTTTTTTTCAATAGCCTTCATACGGGTTTCGCGGCATCGCCTGTCAGGACGGCTGCCGGATTACGGTTCCCGTAAGCCCGGCAATTGCTTCCCTCGCTTTTTCCAGGAGGGTAATGACTGCCGTCCGCCCCGGCGCCGATTCAGCGAACATCACCGCTGCCTCAACTTTTGGCAGCATGGAGCCGGGGGCGAAGTGCCCCTCCTCAATATATCTGCGGGCCTGGGCGGGACTCACCTCGGACAGCCACTTCTGCCCGGGCTTTCCGAAGTTTATCGCCGCCTTTTCCACCGCGGTGAGGATAATCAGAAGGTCCGCCCCCACCTGCTCCGCCAGCTTCTCCGCGGCGTAGTCCTTGTCGATGACAGCGGGGACTCCCTTCAGGCGGTTCCCCTCTTTCCTGACGACGGGTATCCCTCCTCCCCCGGCGGCAATGACTATCTGCCCGGCCTCCAGCAGGGCGAGTATGGAATCCGTTTCTACTATCTCCACAGGCCTGGGGCTCGCCACCACCTTGCGCCAGCCCCGGCCTGCGTCCTCCATAACCGACGCGCCCGTTTCGGCGGCAAGTTTTTCAGCCTCTTCCCGGGTCATAAATGCCCCGATGGGCTTGGTGGGTTTTCTGAAAGCCGGGTCGTCGGGGTCCACCACCACCTGTGTAAGCACGGTGGCGGCGGGCTTGTAAATCCCCCGGTTTAAAAGCTCCTCTCTCAGGGCGTTCTGCAGGTCGTAGCCAATGTAAGCCTGGCTTAGCGCTACGGAGACGAACAGCGGGACGGCCTGGGCCCCCGGCTCCAGCTTCCCGTAAGCGGCGAAGGCCTGTTCTATCATCCCCACCTGCGGCCCGTTGCCGTGGGTTATAACCACCTGATGCCCCTCAACAATCAGGTCCACAATAGCCCTGGCAGTCACCCTTACCGCAGCCTCCTGTTCCCTGAGGTTCGTCCCCAGGGCGTTCCCGCCAAGGGCGACCACAATCCTCTTTCCCATAAGCCTCTACCCCATCATCCGCAGTGTACTGCGCTCATAGAGTTTTTTCAGCGTCCCGGCGGGGTCCTTCACCTTTGACAGGAAAATCATTGCCGCGATTACATAGGGCTTGTATCCCGCCTGCCTGTAAAGCTTTATGCGGTACCTTTCAAACACGGAGGCGGACACCTCCCCCTGAGCGCAGGAAACGCCCGTAATGTCCGCCGGCAGGCAGTGGAGGTACAGGGCCTGCCCGTTTTTTGTCCTTTTCATCATCTCCTCCGTGCACTCCCAGTCCTTGTGAAGGACGTTCTGGGCCAGCATCTCCTTTTCCAGTTCCTTTATTCCGCCAAAATCTCCGTCTTCATATAATTTTGTGCGCTTTTCCATGGCGGCGAATGGCGCCCAGCTCTTGGGATAGACTATGTCCGCGTCCCTGAAGGCCTCCTCCATGGAATTTGTCTTCGTGAAGCTGCCGCCGCTCCGGAGCGCATTTTTTCTTGCAATCTCCTCCACCTGGGGCATAATCTCATAGCCCTCAGGGTGGGCCAGAGTTACCTCCATGCCAAAGCGGGTCATAAGGCCGATAACCCCCTGGGGCACGGAAAGGGGCTTGCCGTAGGATGGGCTGTAGGCCCAAGTCATGGCAATTTTCCTGCCCCTCAGGTTCTCCACGCCCCCGAACTCGTGTATAAGGTGAAGCATGTCCGCCATGCACTGGGTCGGGTGGTCAATGTCGCACTGGAGGTTCACAAGGCATGGTCTCTGCTGCAGCACGCCGGCGCGGTATCCGTCATCCACGGCGGCGGCCACCTCCCGCATGTAGGCGTTGCCCTTGCCTATGTACATGTCGTCCCTTATGCCGATAACGTCCGCCATGAAGCTTATCATATTGGCGGTCTCCCGCACCGTCTCCCCGTGGGCTATCTGGCTCTTGCCCTCGTCCAAATCCTGAACGCAGAGCCCCAGCAGGTTGCAGGCGGAAACGAAGGAAAACCGCGTTCGGGTGGAATTATCCCGGAAGAGGGAAACCGCAAGGCCCGAATCGAATATCCGCGCCGAAATGTTGTTCTCCCGCAGATGCCTCAGGGCGTCTGCAACCGCAAACACGGCCTGAAGCTCATCATAACCCTTCTCCCACGTCAGGAGAAAATCGCCTCCGTACATGCCGCTGAAATTCAGAGCGTCCAGCCTGTCAATGAAAGACTTTATGGTCAGGTCCATTCCATACCCCTCCAAAGCAGTTACTTGTTTTCCCGTGCCAACTCCGCGTATATTCCGGGCACCGCCGCGTAAACCGCGGCGCACTTAATCAGGTCACTTTTCCAGGTGATTTCATTGGGCGCGTGGGCCTGGGCCTCGGCGCCGGGCCCGAAGCCTATGCAGGGAATCCCGAACCGGCCCATTATGGACACGCCGTTGGTGGAAAAGGTCCACTTATCCACCCTGGCCGGCCCGAACATGGCCTCGTGGGCCTTCACCAGGGCCCGCACCGGGGCGGCCTCCTCCGGTATCGCCCAAGCGGGGAAATAGCACTCCGTAGGGTAAACAAGCCCCCTCCAGCTGGGTTTGTCGTAGGAGTACATGCTCACCTGTGCGCCGTATTTTTTCACGCCTGGCAGGGCGCGGATTTCCTCAAGGGCCCCCTCCCAGGCCTCCCCCCAGGTGAGCCGCCTGTCGATGGACACGGCTGCCATGTCCGCCACGGCGCACCTGCTGGGGGAATTGAAGAAAATCTCCGACACGGTGAGTGTGCCCCTGCCTAAAAAGGGGTCGTCCCCCAGTTTTCCCGCCAGCTCCCGCAGCTCCTGTATAATGTCCGCCATCTTGTAAATAGCGTTGTCCCCCCGCTCCGGGGCGCTGCCGTGGCAGGAGACGCCCTTTACCTCCACCCTGATTTCCATGCGCCCCCGCTGGCCCCGGTAAATCCCACCGTCGGTGGGCTCCGTAATCACCACGAATTCCGGCCGGATTTTGTCCTCGTTTATTATATACTGCCAGCACAGGCCGTCGCAGTCCTCCTCCTGCACAGTGCCGGTCACCAGAACCGTCAAGTCTTCTGGAATCAAGTTCAAATCCTTCATTATTTTCGCACCGTAGCAGGCGGAAACAATGCCACCCAGCTGGTCCGAAGCCCCCCGGCCGCCGATTTCCGTTTCCGTCTCGCAGCCTTCGTAGGGGTCGAACTTCCAGTTGCCGGGCTCGCCTATTCCCACCGTGTCCACGTGGGCGTCAAAGGCAATGACGCGGCTCCCGCTCCCCATAAAACCCAGGACGTTTCCCATGGGGTCAATCTCCACTCTGTCAAAGCCCAGCTTTTCCATCTCCTCGGCAATGCGCCTTACCACCTTTTCCTCGCCGCAGCTTTCTCCGGGGATGGCTATGAGCTGCCGGAGAAACCGGGCCATGCTTTTTTCATAGCTTTCGGCTGCCGCCTTTACGGTCTTGTAATTCATGCTGCTCCTCCTTTGCCAGAAATTGTGATTGCCCTTGCTTTTCAATGTGCCGCATGTTAATAATTAAGAAAACCCATTTTTTGTATGGGGGTGTTCCTGTGTACGAAATGACGGTTAACGGCAAAAAGGTCTCGGCCGTTAGGGATGAAAACCTGCTTTATTTTCTACGTGAAGAACTCGGCCTCACCTCGGTGAAAAACGGCTGCAGCCAGGGCGCCTGCGGCGCCTGCACCATCGTTGTGGATGGAAAGGCGGCGCGTGCCTGCACGCTTACCACCGCAAAAGCGGCGGGGAAAAATATAGTCACCTGCGAGGGCCTCAGCCGGTGGGAAAAGGACGTCTACGGCTACGCGTTCGCCCGGGCGGGGGCGGTCCAGTGCGGGTTCTGCACCCCCGGCATGGTCATGAGCGCCAAGGCCCTTTTGGACTCGGACCCCTCCCCCACCCCCGACAGGGTCAAGGACGCCCTGCGGGGCAACGTCTGCCGCTGCACCGGCTACAGGAAAATCATAGACGCGGTGCTCTTGGCCGCCGAGATTTTCCGGGGCGGCAGGCCCC
Source organism: Oscillospiraceae bacterium (assembly GCA_050944015.1). GTDB lineage: Bacteria > Bacillota > Clostridia > Oscillospirales > Oscillospiraceae > DUOX01. The sequence continues at coordinate 9,294 of JBMNQG010000012.1, read as the reverse complement.
TGCCGGAGCAGGCGGATACCGGGCTCCTGGGGGACAGCATGCTGCGGGTGGACGCCGTCGCAAAGGCTCTGGGCGAAGCGGAGTACGTGGACGACACCCGCATTCCCGGCATGATTTACGGCTCCGCCGTGCGCAGCCGCTACCCCAGGGCAAGGGTTCTGTCCATCGACCCCACCGAGGCCCTTAAAGTTCCCGGCGTTGTCTGCATACTCACCCCGGAGGACATACCCGGCAAGAAGAAGATAGGCCACATCAAAAAGGACTACGACGTGATGATACCCGCGGGGGGCGTAACCCACTTCCGGGGCGACGCCGTCGCCCTTGTGGCCGCCGAGACACGGGAGGCGCTGGAGCGGGCCAAATCCCTTGTTAAGGTGGAATACGAGCCCCTGCGGCCCGTACTGTCCCTGCGCGAGGCCATGGCGGGGGACGCCCCCCTGGTCCATGAGGACTGCCCCGGGAACCTTCTCAGCGAGGTGCGCCTAAAGCGGGGCGACGCGGACGGGAAAATAGCTGCATCTAAGTATTCCGTCACAGTGAAATACACAACTCCCCCCACCGAGCACGCTTTTCTGGAACCCGAATCCGCCGTGGCCCTGCCCGACGGGGACGGTGTGCTGATATACAGCGGGGACCAGGGCATCTACCAGACCCGCAGGGAATGCGCCGAGGCCCTGGGCCTGCCGGAGGAAAAGGTCCGTGTGGTGGCCAAAATGGTGGGCGGCGCCTTCGGAGGCAAGGAGGATATGAGCGTCCAGCACCATGCCGCCCTGCTGGCCTTCAAGACGGGCCGCCCCGTCAAGGTAAGCCTCACCCGGGACGAGAGCATTCTCATACATCCCAAGCGCCACGGCATGGAGATGGAGTTTACCGTGGCCTGCGACGAGAACGGCCGCCTTACCGCCATGAAGGCGGTAATCTTAACGGATTCCGGCGCCTACGCCTCCCTGGGCGGGCCGGTTCTCCAGCGGGCCTGCACCCACTCCGCCGGGCCGTACAATTACCAGGATATCGACATTGTGGGCAGGGCCTATTACAGCAACAACCCGCCATGCGGCGCATTCCGGGGCTTCGGCGTGCCCCAAAGCTGCTTCGCCATAGAGTGCAGCTTAAACCTCTTGGCGGAAAAGGTGGGCATTTCCCCCTGGGAAATCAGGTACAGAAACGCCGTCCGCCCCGGTGATGTCCTGCCCAACGGCCAGATTGCGGACGAGGGCACCGCCCTGGTGGAAACGCTGGCGGCGGTTAAGGATTATTACGACGCACACCCAAAGGCGGGAATCGCCTGCGCCATGAAAAACAGCGGGCTGGGCGTGGGTACGCGGGACACGGGCAGGGTCCGGCTCCTGGTAAGAGGCGGGAAAGTGGAGATATACTCCAGCGCCGCCTGCATAGGCCAGGGAATCGGCACCGTGCTCACCCAGATCGTCCGGGAGACCGCCGGACTGCCTCTGGACCTCCTATCGTATCAGGCCCCGGACACCGCAACTTCCCCGGACTCCGGCAACACCACCGCCTCCCGGCAGACCCTTTTCGCCGGGGAGGCCGCCCGCCGCGCCGCCCTGAAGCTGAAGGCCGCCCTTGAAAACACGGATTTGTCCGGCCTTGAGGGCAGGGAGTTTTCCGGGGAATACGCCGCCGTGACCGACAGCTTCGGCTGCGTCAAGGAAAACCCCGTAAGCCACGTAACCTACAGCTACGCCACCCACCTGGTGGATTTGGACGAGGACGGGAAAGTCAGACTGGTAATCGCCGCCCACGACGTGGGCCGGGCTGTCAACCCCCTGAGCATAGAAGGCCAGATTGAGGGCGGGGTGGTCATGAGCCTGGGCTGGACCCTGACGGAAAGATTCCCGCTGGAGGACGGGCAGCCGAAAGTCAAGTTCGGAACCCTGGGCCTTTGGAGGGCCCGCCAGGTGCCGGAAATACGCCCCGTTATCGTGGAAAAGGGCGGCTCCGGGCTTGCCTGCGGGGCCAAGGGCATAGGGGAAATATGCTCCATCCCCACCGCCGCCGCCGTCCAGAACGCCTACTACAACTACGACGGCGTATTCAGAACCGCCCTTCCTCTGGAAAACACCCCCTACGGCAAGAAGAAATAATGGATATTCCAGCCGCCGCCGGACCCGGCAGTTCCAACCACCGCCGGACCCGGCGGCGGTTTTTTATTCCCGCAGCAGGTGCGGGTAATCAGCCTCAACCGTCCTTATAAGTTCGGCTATTTCTTCAGGAAGGCCGGTTTCGCCCGAAGTTATGTCAACCACTCTGTTTTTCCCGTTTAAGCGGACTTTGTATATTCCGCTTTCCAGCGGTAAAAAGCCCCGATTTTCGCTGTCCGCGAAGTCCTCCGGCGACCAGAAGAGGGTGAACTTGTGCTTATAGGGCGCCGAGTCATAGGGGCAGAAGGTCTCGCAGTTGCCGCACTCGTTGCACATGCCGTCCACATGCACTATCTGGGGCTTGCCGTTAACGTTTATAGAAACGTTGGCCCTGTTGGGGCACACGTCAACGCAGTTTTCGCACACGGTTGCACACTCAAGGCAGCGCCGGGATGAGCCGCAGTCCGTACAACCTGTAATCAAAACGCCCTTTTTCTCCCGGGCGCCTTCTTCCGAGGGCGCCGCGTTTACATGGACGTACTTCTCGAAATCCGCGCCGGTAATGGCGGCCGCCACCCTGGCGGCGTCGGCTATGGCCTCCACCACCGTGGCGGGGCCGCGGCGCCCGTCGCCGGCAATGTAGACCCCCGCCCGGCTGGTCTCCAAAGTCATCGGGTCAGTTGTGGCCCTGCCCCGGCTGTCCGTCTCGATGCCGTTTTCGGTCAGGAAGTCCCTGTCAATCCCCTCTCCCACCGCGGCAATCACAGTGTCCGCCGGAATCATCACGGTCTCCTGGGTCTCCACTGGCCGGAGCCTGCCGTCGGCCTCGGGCTCGCCCAGGGCCATCTTCCTGCACTCCAGAAGGCCGCCTCCGGCTCCCACCGGCGAGAGCAGCTCATAGAGCCACACTCCCTCCACCAGTGCCAGCCTGAGCTCCTCATGGTGGGCGGGCATGTAGCGCCTGGTCCGGCGGTACACCAGGGAAACGCTCTCGACGCCCGGAACCCGGAGGGCCGCCCGGGCGGCGTCCACGGCGGTATTGCCGCCGCCCACAACCGCCACGTTTTTGCCCAGCCGCAGGCCGCCGGGCATGGCCTTATAGTTTTTCAGGAACTCGACGGCGTTGACGCTGGCGCCGTACTTCAAGGGCAGCGCCCGTGGCTTTGAGGCGCCCGGGCACAGCACCACCGCTTCAAAGCCCATTGATTTCAGCTCATCAACCGAGCGCACCTGATGTCCCAAAAGGAACTTAACACCCGCGGCCCTGCACAGCTCTATGTCCCTGTCCAGCGCCTCCCGGCTCAGCCGGAACTCCGGTATTACGTGCCGGAGTATACCTCCCAGGGAGTTGGTCTTTTCAAACACCGTCACGTCACAGCCGCTTCTTGCCAGCAGGAAGGCCGAGGCAAGCCCCGCCGCCCCGCCGCCCACGACAGCCACTTTTTTTCCGGCGGCCCGGAGCGGCCTTAGCGTGGACAGCAGCTCTTCAAAGGCTTTCTCCGCGCACTCCAGCTTCACGCCCCGGATATCCACGGCCTCGTCGTAGTAAAGGCGGTTGCACCGCTCCCGGCAGGGCTGGGGGCAAATGCTGCCGGTGGTGAAAGGCAGGGGATTGCGGTGCGTTATGACCTCCAGCGCCTCCAGATACCTGCCCTCCCCCGCAAGCCTGATATAGCCGGGTATGTCCTGGCCTATGGGGCAGCCGTCCCGGCAGGGAGCCGCAAAGCAGTCCGTAAGCGGCGCCCGCCCGCTTATTTTCCTAACCGGCCCGGGCTCTCCTTCCTTCCTGTAATGAGGGTTTAAAAGGGCGTCTGCGGCAAGCCGGGCGGTTTTTTCCGGGTCGACGCGCCGGAAGGGGGCGTATTCAGCCTCCGCTAACAGCTCCGCCATCTGCCGGAGGCGGTTGTATCCTCCGGGCTTTAAGAGCGTGGTGGCCATGGTTACTGGCCAAATTCCGGCCTCGAAAAGCTCCCTGACGTTGAAGGCGTCCGCGCCCCCGGCAAAGGATATGCGCAGCTTTCCGTCAAACTCTCTTGCCAGCTTGCCGGCCAGGGCAATGGTCAGAGGATACAGGCTGCGGCCGGACATGTACACCTCTCCCGCCGGCAGCTCGCCCGCCCGGGGCGTAACCGGCAGGGTGTTGGTGAGCTTCACGCCGAACAGAAGGCCCTTTTCTCCCGCAAGGCTTTGAAGCCTGCCTATCATCGGCACCGCTTCCTCGTACTGCAGGTCGTCCTTGAAATGAAAATCGTCAAACACCAGATAGTCAAAACCAAGACTGTCCAATGTTTCACGTGAAACACCGTAGCCCAAAAGCGTTGGGTTGTATTTGACGAAGGTGTTCAGCTTCTTTTCCGCCAATAGGTAGGCGGCAATGCGCTCTATGTCCCGGGACGGGCAGCCGTGGAGGGTGCTTAAGGTTATGCTTGCGCTTATCCGGGGGCTGATTTGGTTTACATAATCCAGGTCCACGTGGCAGAACCTGTGGATGTTTTGGGCGGCCCAGTCCCTGCATATGTGGAAAATCTCTGTGTTTTCCGCGTTTTTCAGGCCCTCGATGAACCCGTCGATTTTGGGGGACTGTATGCCCTCCAGGTCGTACCCTACCGACATGTTGAAAATGAAGCCCTCCGGGTCCCCCAGCCCGAATTCCCGGGAGATGAGCTTTATGGCGAACCAGGCCTTTATGTATTCCTCCATGGCCTCTAGAACCCGCAGTTCCGTAGACCACTCGCAGTTGTAGCACTCGTCCGCCGCTAAAATGCAGGGCTTGGGTACCGGCAGATCCTCACCGTCCAGCACCTGCACCGTCTTCAGCTCGAAAAACCGGCCTCCCGCGGCGTAGGCGGCTATGATGTTCTGGGCAAGCTGGGTGTGGGGACCCGCCGCGGGGCCTATGGGCGTCTCCAGCTTCTCCCCGAAAATCTCCAGAGCCTTATCCCCGGGAGCCCTGTACAGCTTTTCCACCCCGAAAACCGTTTTTCTGGTTGAGTACTCCCGGAAAATCCAGTCCATAAGCTGCGGAAAGGGTATGGGTCTCATGCGGTCGCTCATCGTATTTCCCCCAGTGTTTTTATCTCGGCTCTCAGCCGCCGAGGCTCTTCCAGAGCTTTCCGGCGGTCAGGCGGATATCTGCCTTTATTTTTTCTTCGTCAATGCTTGTAAACTCCCCGTCCTTCATGAGTACCCGGCCGTTTACAACGGTGGTGCGGCACTGGCTGCCGCTCATTCCAAAGAGCATGTGGCCGTCGGCGTTCTCGTGGGAGAAGGGAGTATATGGCCTGTAGTCCATTACAATCACGTCAGCCGCCGCCCCGGGCTTTAGGATACCCAGGGGCTTGTCAAAGAACCTGGCGGCAATCCTGGCGTTGTTGTAAAAGAGCATTTCCGTCACTTCCCGCCAGGCCACGTTGGGCAGGCCCGCATTGTGCCGCTGGATGGCCAGGGCGGCCTTGGCGCTCTCCAGCATGTCGTGGGTGTAGGCGTCAGTGCCCAGGCCCACCAGTATGCCCTTTTCAAACATCTGCAGGACCGGCGAGCAGCCCACGGCGTTGCCCATGTTGGATTGGGGGTTGTTCACCACCATGGTGTTTGTGGCGCGTATCAGGTCCATCTCCGCAGAATTTACATGTATGCAGTGGGCGAGGATTGTCCTATCCCCCAGAATGCCCCAGTCCCTGAGGCGGTAAACCGGGCGCTTGCCGTATTTCTGCAGGGTGTAGTTAAGGTCGTTCAGGCCCTCGGAAACGTGGAGATGAAAGCCCGCCATGCCATTATTCGCCTCCACGCACCGCTCCAGTGTCCTGTCGGAGACCGTAAACAGGGCGTGGATGCCGAACATGCCTTTCAGCATGTCGCCGCTCAGCTCCCTGGCGTATCTGATAAACTCCACATTTTCCCTGATGCCCTCAAGGCACTTTTCCTCACCGTCCCTGTCCGACACCTCGTAGCACAGGCAGGCCCGCAGCCCCATCTCCCTTGTGACCTCCCCGATGGCGAACAGGGAGCCCCGTATCTGGCAGTAGCTGGCGTGGTGGTCGAATATGGCGGTCACTCCCTGCCTGATGCAGTCCATGACGGTGGCGCGGGCGGAGGCCCTTACGCTCTCCAGGTCTAGGTGCCGGTCTATGTTCCACCACATGCCCTCCAGTATTTCCAGAAAATTCGCGGGGGAGTATCCCTTAATGGAGAGGCCCCGGGCCAGGGCGCTGTAAATGTGGGTGTGGGCGTTTATAAAGCCCGGCATGATAATTCCGCCCCGGGCGTCCACAAACTCCGCCTGCGGGTACTTTCTGCGGAGCTCGCCGAAGTCTCCCGCTTCCTTGATGGTTTCCCCCTCCGTCACCACGGCGCCGTTTTCAAAGTAGGGTTCCTCCTCGTTTCTGGTCAGAACTTTCCCGTTTCCTATGAGCAGCAAACCGACTACCTCCCTTCAATTTCCGGTGCCCTAAGGGCTTTTTATAAAAATTTATTGGGGAGCGCTCATTTTCATGAACGCTCCCCTTTTTTTAGTTCCGGCTTGAGCCACCGGAACACGCCGAAGAGCGTTCGGGTGGCCCGTGCGCGAAGCACTCCGTTACAGCCAGCACAATATGTACTTGCATAGATTTTAGCACTGTTTCTTGTTTTTGGCAATATGGAAAATAATCACAAAGCCGGACAAAGTCTCATTTCAAAACCGATATGAGGGGCGATGAATAATGGTTCTGGGGGTTCACCCTCAGGACGTACCTGTTGTTCCTGTAGGCGTATATGCCCGCCTCCGTCACGTCCCCCTTTTTCCCGTCGGTAATGACCATTACATAGTGGCTCCTTGCCACCATGAACTTGTTCCTCTTGGCTATGGAGTCCTCCGAGGCGTGGCCTTCCAGCAGATACTCCCTGTCCGCCCGGACGATTATATCGTAAAACCTGTCGCATTCCTCTTCCAGCCAGCCGTTGCGCATGTCCTCGTTGGCCAGAACGCACTCCAGGGTTATGGGGTGCTTCTTTTTCAGTTCGAGTATAATCTCCGCGGCGTAGGTTTCCGCCCCCCGTTCGAGCCCCGTCATAAACCGCGTAACGCCATATGTAGCAATCATGTGCTCTATTTGCTGTCTCAGCAGGTTTTTAAATTCGATGCAACGCGGGTCTTCTTCGTTGAATCTCCATATCAGTTCCTGCGGCCTCTGTCCAATTACACAACACGTATGATCCATTCCTGCAACACACCAAATCCAGTATTATAAGATTATAAGTAATTCTATTGAAATTCCTCGCCGGCAGCCTGGTTTCACGGCGCCATAAAACTTCGGCAGACCGGCAGGGAATTTACGGCGGCACCATATGCGGGTGCCTGCTATCGATAATCGTCGCACATTCGCCCATTTACCTACTATCCTACTATAAATACCGGATTTTTCCATTTGAATGGACTATACTGTTGTTCCTTATTGTCAGACAACTCACGGCATGCCATACAGGATTTACATGTCAGGGTTTAATGCTGACGATTATCCCAGTAAATTTATATACCATAAACCTTTGGACACTGCAAGAGCGAAAAGCGTCGAAATGTAATAATTTTACATCTTTTGTCGGAACTGCTCAAATATCTTCGGATTTCTCCGCAGGCTTTGGTGAAAAAAACTACCGGCCTTTGGGGCCGGCAGCGTTTTTATTAACAAGCGGTCAGATTCCCTTGCCGTTGTTCCATTTCCAGTTGCGGATTTCGGGCATGTCTATGCCGTGGTCGCGGATATACTGGCGGTGCTCCACCAGCTTGTCCTTCATGCGCTGGACCAGGTAGGCCGCCCGGTTGCCCAGGGCCGGCAGGCGCTGGATTACGTCTATCACCAGGTGGAACCTGTCAATGTCGTTGAGCACCCGCATGTCGAAAGGGGTGGTGATGGTGCCCTCCTCCTTGTAGCCCCGCACGTGGAGGTTCCGGTTGTGGCGGCGGTAGGTCAGCTCGTGGATGAGGGTCGGGTAGCCGTGGTAGGCAAAGATTATGGGCTTGTCCCTGGTGAACAGGGTGTCGTAGTCCACGTCGGAAAGGCCGTGGGGGTGCTCAGACATGGGCTGCAGCTTCATCAAATCCACCACGTTGATGACCCTGATTTTCAGCTCCGGCAGCTCCCGGCGCAGTATGGTCACCGCCGCCAGGGTTTCCATGGTGGGAGCCTCCCCGCAGCAGGCCATGACCACGTCCGGCTCCCGGCCCTGGTCGTTGGAGGCCCATTCCCAGATTCCGATGCCCTGGGAGCAGAGCTTCACCGCCTGTTCCATGGTGAGCCACTGGGGACGGGGGTGTTTGGAGGTCACCATAATGTTCACGTAGTTGCGGCTTTTAACGCAGTGGTCGAATACCGACAGCAGGCAGTTGGCGTCGGGCGGCAGGTATATGCGCACCACGTCCGCCTTCTTGTTGGCGGCGTGGTCCAGAAAGCCCGGGTCCTGATGGGTGAAGCCGTTGTGGTCCTGCTGCCACACGTTGGAGGAGAGAAGGTAGTTGAGGGAAGCGATGCTGTGGCGCCAGGGCAGCTCGTTGCAGATTTTCAGCCACTTGGCGTGCTGGGCGAACATGGAGTCGATAATCCTTATGAAAGCCTCGTAGCTGTTGAAAACGCCGTGGCGCCCCGTCAGCAGATAGCCCTCCAGCCAGCCCTGGCACATGTGCTCGGAAAGCATGGAGTCCATGACCCTGCCGTCGGGGTCCAGGTACTCGTCGTCTTCCTCAATTTCGCCCAGGAAACGCCGGCCGGTGACTTCAAACACGGGCCCAAGCCGGTTGGACATGGTCTCGTCCGGCCCGAAGACCCGGAAGTTCCGGGACTCCATGTTCAGCTTCATCAGGTCACGCACGTACTGGCCAAGCACCAGCATGTCCTGGGCCTCCACTTCGCCCGGCGCGGGCACGTCCACCGCGTATTCCCGGAAGTCGGGAGTGCGCAGGTCGCGCAGCAGCAGGCCGCCGTTGGCGTGGGGGTTGGCGCCCATCCTGCGTATTCCTTTGGGCGGGAAGTCACGGATAATCTTCCTGGGGCGGCCGTTCTCGTCGAAGAGATCCTCCGGCCGGTAGCTGCGAAGCCACTCCTCCAGCAGGGGCAGGTGCTTTTCCGTATTCTTCCCCATGGTCAGGGGCACCTGGTGGGCCCGGAAGCTGCCTTCCACCTTTTTGCCGTCCACTTCCCTGGGGCCCGTCCACCCCTTGGGG
>JBMNQG010000011.1:0-52497 GCA_050944015.1 Oscillospiraceae bacterium | reverse complement strand
AAAAAGATACTATGGAAAGGAGCAGCCTTGGATAAGAAACAAGCGGGTGTTATATGCCCGGTCTCGGCAACCCTCCGCCTGATTGGCGGCAAGTATAAGCCACTCATCCTGTGGCATTTGATGGACAGGGTGCTGCCAGCCTGCCTGAATGCAGGAGCAGGGGTTTAAATCCCTTGAAAGTCCAGCGGTTTTGGAAGAGGCGAAGAGGAGCATGGCCAGAAAAACACTGTAAAGCAGTATTGCAAGCTTCTGATTGTTCCCGCCTGAGACCAGGGAAATAGCCTCCACTTTTACGTCGAAGGTCCTGAGCAGCGCGATAAAGAAGGTCCCGATTATTCCGGTGGTAAATCCGATATTATAGAGGTTGTAGCCCTTATGAAAGTATATGAAATACTGGGACAGGGGAGTTATAACCAGCCCAACCAGAAAGCCGGCCAGAATTCCCAGGGGCAGGCCTGCCGCCAGGGGCAGCCCCAGATTAAAGCTGATTTCGCTGACCAGGGGCGCCAGGGCAGTCCCGAAAAAGGCGGGGAGCAGGTTGTCTCTGAAAGGAATGCGGCTAAGTTTACAGTAGAGAATAACTCCGAACATGATGGGCAGGGAGTTGTAGAGGTTTTTACCGAACAGGGAAAAGCCAGCCACCGTGAATACGGAGGCTATGATGGGGCCTTTTATTTCTGCCCTGGCCAGGGCAACCGTGGCAATGGTAAGAAAAGACATTGCCGAGGCGTTTAAAAGGGTGGAACCTATGTTTGCCAGCGCAAAATAGTCTGTCACGAGGTTGGCGGGGGAAATAAGGATGGCCCAGCTGCCCCTCAAAATATCACGGGGGCTGTCAAAAAGAAATGCGGAAATGAATAAAAGGACTGCAAAAGATATCAGGAAAGCGTATTTTGTCCTTTCCGAAGTATTCGGCGGGATGTGGATTTCAGAACCGGACGAGTCCTTTTTATCCGTCAATAGCACCACCTCACCTTATTGAGTAGTTTAATCGCAACGATTCTTTCCGTTGGTTAAAATGTTATCATAAAACAAGGGCCGTGCATAGGAAAGACTTATGCAAAAAATCTATAATTATTAATGGGCGAAACTATATCACAAAAAACTTTCGCGTTAATCTAGTTGAAAAAACGGAAGAGTCTCTAAATTCATTTCTCTTATTTTTTTACAAAAGTAATTGTAAACAATTATTAAACATATGTGGAGAATACTGGAGACTTTCAAATTTTTATGGTAAAATATTAAAAAAACAATAAAAAAGTTCAGAAAACTCAGGAAACGAAGGCGAGAGCAGGGAAGATTGTATTCTATTCATTAATTCATTAATTTTGAATGGCTAAAGTTGGGGGTAGAGTGACGAAATTTCGCCACTTTATCTTTATATATGGGGATACATCTCTGCTTATGAAAGGGGCTTGTATTTGAAAAAGCCGCGGGAAAATGGCAAAAAGCAAGGCAGGGAGCTATTGCGTGCGTTATCCTTCTTTTCACAAATAGGAATAACGATGGCAGCATGCGTGCTCATCGGCGTGTTTCTGGGTAGATTTCTGGACAATCTTCTTGGTACTTCGCCATGGCTCCTGCTGCTTTTTTCAATATTGGGGGCTGTGGCCGCCCTGAAGGCCATATTTGATTTGGGGCAAAGGAAATGACCGTTAATTGGAAAGGTGATTTATGAAGTTATCTGAAGTTGCAAAAAGGATGATTTTGACGATAGGCATTTTGACCCTACTCTTTATTGCTGCAGCCGCCGTATATTACCGCTCCCCGGATTGCCTGCCCTTTGTCTTTGGCGCCTTGCTTGGCTCTGCAACCAGCATTGCCAAGGTCATACTCCTTGAACGGGCGGTAGACAGGGCGCTGGGTATGGAAAAGGACAGGGCCGGAAACTACGTCCGCCTCCAGCACCTGCTGAGGCTGGCCCTATCCGGGGCGGTGCTGGTTCTGGCGGCTCTTGTGCCTAATATAAGCCTGTGGGGGGCCGTTGCCGGTATTCTATCATTTCAGATATCCCTTTACACTTTGAAGATGTTTAAGAAAATATGATGCGCCGCAATCGCGCGACAGGGTGGTGATGATTTGCTGGATTTCAATATTGACAACCTTTGGGTTCTGGAAATAGGGGGCGTCGAGATTTGGATTACGCGGACCATATTCAACACCTGGATTATTATGGCGGTGCTCATAGCCGTGGCGCTTTTCCTGCGCTTTAAACTGCGGAGGATGGAGGTAATACCCAGGGGTGTCCAAAACGCCGTGGAGGCCGTCGTTGAGATTTTCGACGGTTTCATGAGAAACACCGGCGGGGAAAAGCTGATGACCCTCGGGAAGTGGTTTTTCGCCGTTTTCGCCTTTATTTTTGTGTCCAATATCAGCGGCCTTGCGGGTCTAAGGCCGCCAACTGCGGACTGGGCCACCACCATTGCCCTTGCCCTGGCAACCTTTGTCATGATACAGGCCATGGGCATCAAATACCGCAAAAAGGCATACCTAAAGTCCTTTTTTGAGCCAATATTCATTTTTTTCCCACTCAACCTGATTGGAGAGCTTGCCCGCCCCATATCCCTGAGCTTCAGGCTTTTCGGGAATGTGCTGGCGGGCATGATTCTGATGACCCTGGTTTATCAAATGGCTCCCATTATTCTCCAGTTTGGCATCCCCGCCGCGCTGCACGCCTATTTTGACCTGTTTATGGGCGCGCTGCAGACCTACATCTTCTGCGCCCTGAGCATTATGTTCATCAAGGGCGCCGCCGAATAATTCCGAAATCATCATTGAGAAATCACAGATTGGAGGAATACATAATGAACGATCCTTTTGCTTTTGTTATTGCCGTAGCCCAAATTTCCGCTGCCGTTGCCCTGCTAAACGGCTTGCTGACCACCATAGGACAGGGAAAAGTTGTGGCCCAGGCCATAGAGTCCATGGCCCGTCAGCCGGAAGCCGCCGATTCCATAAGAAGCGCCATGTTTATTGGCCTTGCAATGGGCGAGACCTCGGGCATATACGGGCTTTTGATTGCCATTATAATGCTCTTCGCCAATCCCCTGGTCAACATCTATATCCAGCACATGGGTTAGCCGCCTGAACAGGGAAACAGGCGCTGCATTTAAGCATGTGCAGTAAGCGGATGTTATGGAAGGCCGCCGGAAATACCCCGGTAAATTCTTGTCGAAGGGAGGCCGCATGGTTTGAGTTTTGGAATGCCGCTTTTGTCCGGGCTTGTGCCTGAGGGGCGCTTATTCGCGCTGGACCAGCAGATGCTTATCAGCATTGGGATTCAGCTGCTGAACGTCTGTATTCTGGCCGCCGCGCTGGGCTTTATCCTGTATAAGCCGGTGCAGGACTTTTTGCGTAAGCGTTCGGAAAAAATCAGCAGCCAGCTCCAGGAGGCCCAGGAAAAACTGGCCGAGGCTGAAAAGATTAAGGCTGAATACGAGAAAAAACTGCAGGAAATAGATCTGGAGCGGGTTAAGATATTAGAATCCGCCAGGCTTACCGCCGCAGAAAGAAGTAGGCATCTCATAGAAGACGCCAGGCGGGAGGCCGCGGAAATAAGGCAGCGGGCCCATGAAAGCGTTTTGGCCGAAAGGGAGCGTCTTAAAGATGAGGCAAAGCTGTATATCATCGACGTAGCTTCCATTCTGGCTGAAAAGTTTGTGGAGCACGCCATAGACCGTGAAACCCAGGACAGGCTTTTTGAAGAGGCCGTTGCCCAGTTGGAGGAAGCCGCATGGCTGAGCTGAAAGAGCGCTACGCTTACGCACTTTATGAGCTGGCGCTGGAAAAGGGGGAGCTTGAAAAGGGGCTGGAGCAGGCTGCCTTTGTCGCGGGGGAGCTGAAGCGGAGCAGGAGCGAGGAGTTCCTGACGCATCCCAACGTTCCCGACAGCGCCAAGCGCGAACTGCTGGATAGCCTGTTTTCAGGTAAAATCTCAGATGATTTGATGGGGTTTTTATACCTTGCCGTAAAAAACAGCCACGAGGCGATAATTCTTCCGGCCCTCGAAGCTTTCATGGACATGGCGAAGCGGCACGGGGGAAGGATGGTGGCGTTTGTGGTGTCCCCCGCTCCCCTGAGAGAGGAGCAAATTCTCGCCCTCCGCGGGCTGCTTGCCCGGAAACTGGGCAGGGAGGTGGACATCCAGACCCAGGTGGATCCGGCCTTAATTGGGGGATTCTATGTCCATGTGGGCAGCCGCCTTATCGATTTGACGGTGAGGAGCCGGCTTAATAATATGAGAGAAAACCTAAAGAAAGGGGGTACCGAATGACAGTTAACCTCAACGAGCTGACCTCGGTTATCAAGGAGCAGATAAAATCTTTTTCATACAAACCGGATGTTTCGGAGGCTGGAACGGTCGTACAGGTGGGCGACGGCATCGCCCGGGTTTACGGACTTCAGGGCGCAATGAGCGGTGAGCTATTGGAGTTTCCCGGCGGGGTGTACGGCATGGCCCTGAATATGGAAGAGGAGAGTATAGGGGTCGTAATCATGGGCTCGGACGACGGCATTAAGGCGGGGGACCCCGTCAAGCTGACGGGGAAGATGGCCCAGGTGCCCGTGGGTGACGTCCTGCTGGGGCGGGTGATAAACGCCCTGGGGCAGCCCATTGACGGCAAAGGCCCGATTCCCGCCACCAAATTCCGCCCCATAGAAAGCCCGGCTCCCAGCGTCATCATGCGCAAGGAGGTAAGCGTGCCCCTTCAGACGGGCATAAAGGCCATAGACGCCATGGTGCCCATAGGCCGGGGGCAGAGGGAGCTGATTATTGGGGACCGTCAGACGGGAAAGACGGCCATTTGCATAGATACCATTATTAATCAAAGGGACAAGAATGTGCTCTGCATATATGTGGCCATAGGCCAGAAAGCTTCTACCGTTGCCCGCATCGTAAATACCCTCAGGGAAACGGGGGCCATGGAGTATACGACCGTGGTGGTTTCAACAGCCAGCGACCCGGCGGCCCTGCAGTATATTGCCCCCTATGCCGGCTGCGCCATCGGGGAAGAGTGGATGTACCAGGGCAGGGACGTGCTGATTGTCTATGACGACCTGTCGAAGCACGCGGTGGCATACCGGACAATAAGCCTGCTTTTGCGCCGCCCGCCGGGGCGGGAGGCATATCCGGGAGACGTGTTTTACCTGCATTCCCGGCTCCTGGAGCGGGCGGCCTGCCTGAACGAGGAGCATGGAGGCGGAACCCTTACCGCCCTTCCGATTATCGAGACCCAGGAGGGGGACATATCCGCCTATATTTCCACCAACGTTATCTCCATCACCGACGGGCAGATTTATCTTGAAACGGAGCTGTTCAACGACGGCGTACGTCCCGCGATAAACCCCGGTTTTTCTGTCTCCCGGGTGGGAGGGGCCGCACAGATTAAGGCCATGAAGAAAATCGCCGGCCCCCTGCGTATTGAGTTTGCCCAGTATAGGGAGCTGGAGGCCTTCGCCCAGTTCGGCTCCGATTTGAGCCAGGACACCCTGGACCGCCTGCGTCAGGGCCAGCGTATTGTGGAAATACTCAAGCAGCCCCAGTACAGGCCCATGTCCATTAAACATCAGGTGCTTATACTGTATGTGCTTGTGAATGGGCACCTGATGGACGTGGACATTACCCACGTGCGGGAGTTCCAGCGGGAGTTTCTGTTGTATATTGACAGGAACAAGCGGCATATAGCCGACGAAATCCGTGACACCGGGGACATTTCTCCCCAGCTGGAGGAGAAAATCAAAGAAGCCATCGTCGAATTTAAGGCGCTGCACAATTTCAGTTAAGGGTGAAAAGCCATGTCTTCGCTGCAGAATATTAAGCACAGAATAGGCAACGTGGCCGCCACAAGGAAGATTATGAAGGCCATGGACATGGTTTCCGCCGCCAAGCTACACAAGGCCAGGGCCAGGCTGGACGGCGCGCGCCCAATATTTACGGAGATAAAAAACGTCATAGACGATTTAAAATACTGCGAGGAAGTTCGGGACAACGTTTACGTCGCCCGGAGGAGAGTTAAAAACACCGCCTATGTGGTCATTACCAGCGACAAGGGGCTTTGCGGAAGCTACAACAAAAACGTGTCGGAAGCGGCGCTGCGGCACATGAGCGGCAAAAACGAGAAGATACTCGTTGTGGGCGCGAAGGGCAGCGAGTTTTTCAGGCGGCGGGACAAAAACGTAATCCGCAGGATAACGGACATATCTGAAGCCCAGATATACGAGGGCACGGGGCGGATGGCGGACCGTATTCATCACATGTATCTGTCCGGAGAGATTGACGAGGTGTACGTGGCGTATACCAAATTTGAAACCACCCTGAAATACGTGCCCCGCGTGGAGAAGGTGCTGCCCCTTACGGGCGGCGAGGGCCGGGCGATAAGGCGCGGCGGGATGAAATACGAGCCTGACGCGAACACGTTTTTAAACGAGCTTATCCCCCTGTATCTCCACATGTATTTTTTCGCGGCCCATTCGGAATCCCTGGCCTGCGAGCACGCCGCCCGGATGGTCAACATGGAGTCGGCGGACAGAAACGCCACGGAGATTATTGACGACCTGACCCTTATGTATAACCGCAGGCGGCAGGCCGCCATTACTCAGGAGATAAACGAGATTGTGAGCGGCGCCAACATTCTGAGATAAAGGTGGAATAGTATTGACATATAAAAACACAGGCCGAATTGTGCAAATTATCGGCTCGGTTTTGGATGTCCGATTTGATAGCCAGCTACCTGCGTTATACAATGCCATAGAAGTAAAAAAAGGCACGGAAACCATAGTACTGGAGGTCATGCAGCATCTGGGTGACAACACGGTGCGCTGTATTTCCATGCATCCCACGGAGGGACTGAGAAGGGGAATGAAGGCCGTGGACACCGGCGCGCCCATTACAGTGCCCGTGGGGGAGGAGATCCTGGGGCGGATTGTAAACGTCCTGGGGAGGGCAATTGACGGCAAGCCGGACCCCCAAACCGAACAGAAGTGGCCCATACACCGGGAGCCTCCCAGCCTGGCGGAGCAGACCGCAGTGCCGGAGATGTTTGAAACAGGGATAAAGGCCATAGACCTTCTTTGCCCGTACCCTAAAGGGGGCAAAATCGGCCTTTTCGGCGGCGCCGGGGTGGGCAAGACCGTCCTCATCATGGAGCTCATAAACAGCATCGCCACGGAGCACGGGGGCTATTCCGTGTTCGTGGGCGTGGGGGAGCGCACCCGGGAGGGGCACGACCTGTATTACGACATGATAAAGTCCGGGGTTATTGACAAGACCGCCCTGGTGTTCGGCCAGATGAACGAGCCTCCCGGAGTCAGGATGCGGGTGGGGCTCACCGGCCTTACCATGGCGGAATACTTCCGGGACGTGATGAGACAGGACGTGCTGCTGTTTGTCGACAACATATTCCGGTTCATTCAGGCGGGCTCCGAGGTTTCAGCCCTGCTGGGGCGCATCCCCAGCGCCGTGGGGTACCAGCCCACCCTTGCCACCGAAATCGGAGGCCTTCAGGAGCGCATAACATCCACAAAATCCGGCTCAATTACATCAGTGCAGGCCATATACGTCCCCGCCGACGACTTTACGGACCCAGCCACCGCCACAACCTTTGCCCATCTGGATGCTGTGACGGTTTTGTCACGGGCCATTGTGGAGCAGGGCATATACCCGGCCATTTCGCCCCTTGAATCTACTTCCCGGATTCTGGATCCGGCCGTGGTGGGGCAGGAGCATTACAATGTCGCCCGCTCCGTCCAGAGCATCCTGCAGCGCTACAAGGACCTGCAGGATATTGTGGCGATTCTGGGCATAAACGAGCTATCCGAAAGCGACAGGCTTATCGTGGACCGGGCCAGAAAGATTCAGCGCTTTCTGTCCCAGCCCTTCTTTGTGGCTGAAAAATACACCTCCCTCCCCGGCAGGTACGTTACGGTGAAGGAGACGGTCAGGGGTTTTAAAGAGATTATAGAAGGGATCCACGACGAGATACCCGAAGGATTCTTCCTGAATGCCGGCACCATTGACGAAGTAGTCGAAAGATACAGGCAGGCAAATGGGTGACGCCATGACTGGGAAAAAGGTTTATTTGCAGATATTCACGCCCCGGGGGCTTAAAATTGAAGAACAGGCAGACATGCTCGTTATGCGCTGCATAGACGGGGACATGGGGGTTTTGCCGGGTCATGAGCCGGTTTCCGTGTCCCTGGGGGACGGCATCCTCCGCATTATCAACAACAACAGGACGGAGCAGAAGATTGCGGTTTTCGGCGGCGTCGCGGTGGTGAGAAACGACCTGGTGAAAATAATGACCACCATCGCCCAAAGGCCCGGCGAAATCGACCTTCCCAGGGCCGAAGCCGACCGCAGGATGGCCGAGCTACTGCTTCAGGAGCGCTCTGAGGACGCCAAAATCCAGAGCTATCAGGTTATGCTGCGGCGCTCCTTGGTGCGGATTGAAGTCAGCGTGTATCCCCAGGAGCAGGATGAGCAGTATTAACCGAGAAAAAAAGACAGGCAGGAAAACTGCCTGTCTTGTTCTTTTTTCGTGCGTTCAGAAAGTTACTTCCCCGTCGTGGGCCAGCAGGGAGGCTGAGGTGTAAAGGGCAGGGCGGTAATCTCCGAAATGAATTCCTGCTCCTGCTTTGTGCGGACTTCTATGACCATATCCAGGCTGCCGGCGGTAAAGTTGCGGGATTTTATTTTGTAAAACCTGCTGTATCTTTCAACGACTTCCACAATTGCGTCTTCCGCTTCAATGTCGCTGCTGTTTACCACAAGCAGCATGGGGGCTTTTCCCACGGGCAGACGGTCCAGAATGAATATGCCGATGCTTCTGCTCATGCCCCGGACTTTTTTCTTCAGCTCCAGATAGATTTTGCCGGCCTGCTGTTGTATATTCTGATTCGGTATTTCTCTCTCGGGTCCGTGCCGTTTTCATTGTGCCGGAACTTCTGATTTTTCATTTTTCAGCCTTCCCTGTCGGCTCCCTTAGCCGTTACTGAATTTGGGGTATAAAACAAGGTCTCCCGTAATGGGGATACTGGGGTCAAAAGGAATTTCCCCAGCCTCGTCGTAGTACCAGCCCGCGAACTTTTCGTCGTCTATTTCAGGCAAAGGCGCGGGCAGGTATTTTCCGTCCTCAATGTCGAAATAGTAAAAGGGGATGGAGGACCAGGAGGGCATGGCCAGGGTTACGCTGTGGTAGGTTATGCCCTCTAGCCAAAGGCGGTTTAAAAATTTAACCCTTTCCGTCAAAAACTCGCGGATATAATCGTAGTCCTCTTTATAGGTGTTAAAGTTCAGAATTATGTCAACCTTTTCGTCCCTGTTCCACCGGACATAGTCCAGCCCGGCGGCAACCTGGAGCTTGTCGTAGTATTCGTCCAACTTATGTTTGAGCATGTAGTCCACTGCCGGAAGCAATTCATGTTCGTATATCTCCACCACTTTTTGATAGAATGCCGGCTTTTCATACAGCTTGCCGTACCATCCGTCCCTGTTCTTCTTATAGGCATAAAGGGTGTGGGGATTGCGCACAATGGGCCTGATGTTTCCAATGGAGTGGTCGTAGTCCCACGCCGGGCCCGCATATATTAGAGGGCTGACGGAATCCACGTCTTTGTACAGGTACTGGCTGGTTGTGCCGGCATCAAAGTTTATCGAAAACTCCTCGATAAGATATTTCTTCGCCCACGACTCCAGGTCTATGTATTCCGTAAAGCTCCTGCCGGTATCGGGGTTTATGCCGTCTTCTGCGTAAATGGCGTCCTCAAATTCCTGAACCAGGGAGCTCAGGTATTCCACCTGTCTGGCGGAGGCGTGCTCCGGGCTTTTTATGAGTATGTGCTGGGAGCGTCCGGTGATAAACCCGCTCCCCCGGTTGGAATACCGGTCCGACATCTCCATGTAAAAAAGGTATCCCCCCGTAATGTCGGCCGGGTCCCGAGGGATATCGTAGCCTTTTAAGCTTCCTGCGCCCTCGCCAGTCTGGAAAGGTTCGTATATTTCAAGGGAATTCACCCTGTTTGCCTTTTCCGTTTCCGCTTCCAGGTCCGTAATTTCAACCCTGTTTTCGCCTACGGTCACCTGAGTGCAGAGCATGTAGAGGCCCATGTATTCGCCGTTTATGAACAGGTCCACAAAGTCCGCTCTGGGGGTGTAGGCCATACCGATGGCCTTCGCCAGGTCGTACACCAGCTTATGTCTTATGAAGGAATTATCGGTGTAGCTGGCAATAAGGCACCACCTGCGCCCGGCCCCCAGTGACAGGAGGTCGGCGGCCTCCTCCAGGTTCAGATTGTAGGGCTTTTTCGGCACGGTCCAGCTGTACTGGCCCCTGCCGGAGATTGATTTCAGCTTGCCCAGGTACTCCGTCTCCCCGTGGGGGGAAATAAGGAGCATCTGCCCCGGTTCCCTATAATCCTTATTTGCGTGTATGTTTTCAAGGCTGCCGGATTCGGTGGTAATAAACACGGCAGGAAGGTTTCCCGATTTCAGAAAACATATACGGACTAATTTGCGCGTCATAAACCGCGCCGGATTCGCCAAGCGCCAGGGGGTTGATATACTTTTCTCCATTTATGTACAGGCGGTAACTGCCGGGAACTATGATTGTTACCTCATCAGAGGCAAAGGAAGGTAAAAAAACGTAGTATACCCCGTCGTCAGAGTTGTACCAGGGCTTTATGGAAAGGGATTGGCCGCCGGCATCGATTTGAATCTCAAGTTGGGAAAGGGGCGTGCCGGACGCTAAAGATACGTTGTAAGCCTTTATAACGATAAACAGGGAAAAAATGAATATGGCAAACAGGAGCAAACCGGAGAAGCCATAGCGCCTCAATGTCCGGCCGCCTTGGGGGCAGCCTTCAAATATTGTTTCGTTTGAATGAGGCCAAATTGTAATTTAGACTGGATTACAATTTGATTTACAGAAAAGGTAAAAAAATAACAAAATTATCTTGACTAGATCCGTAAAATAATATAATCTGTAAGCATAAACATATAAGAGATAACAGTCTGCCCTGAGCGACAGATTCAGGCTCATACATGCCAAAGAACATGAGATTTGCACTTGTCCGGCTTCAACTTAGCACTCCCAGTACATCATTGGGAATGAGGCTCAGCATCTCAGTGCAGTTCCCACTTCTTCCCAATGGATATATATCCATTGGGAAGCCGCGTTTTGGGGCTAAGAAATTGACGTTCACATAAAACTATATGGAATGGAGGTAATAACGTGTCAGAGAGCAAAAAAGCAATCCCCGGCACAGCACCCCCACTCGTTGAATCCGACAAGTCCGTTGTGAGGGCAATTAACCTGAGCGGCGGCATCTTTGGCGCTTGTCCGGCTCATGTAGACGTCAAGGACGGGAAAGTCGTCCGCATCAGGCCGCTCCATTACGATTCCAAGTATGATTACGAGAGCTTCAATCCTTGGGAGATGGAGAGGAACGGCGTAAAGTTCAAGCCCCTGAGCAAATCGGTGCCGCCCCCGTGGGGCCTGGCATACAAGAAGCGGGCCTATTCGCCCAACCGCGTATTGTACCCCTTGAAGCGAGTGGACTGGGATCCCAACGGCGAGCGCAACCCACAGAACCGCGGCAAGAGCAAGTACGAACGCATTTCCTGGGACGAGGCAACTGATATCATCGCATCGGAAATCAAGCGCATCCAGAAAAAGTATGGCCCCCTGGCGATCCTGGTGCAGGGTGACGGCCACGCCGAAAGCAAGCTGATTCACGCACCTCACGGCTGCAGCACGTTGCTGCTGGACAAGATGGGCGGATTCACGCAGCAGGTAAGGAACCCAGACAGCTGGGAAGGCTGGTACTGGGGCGCCAAGCACGTGTGGGGCAAAGGCTTCATCGGAAACATGGCCCCCGCCGACAACATTGTTGTGGACATCACCGAGAACACGGACATGATTATTGTCTGGGGCGGCGACCTTGAAACCACTCCCTGGGGCTTCCGAGGCCAGATGGCCAGCCGCTTGATGTTCTTCTGGAACCAGTGCGGCATTGAGCAGATTTACATATGCCCAGACCTCAACTACTCTGCTGCCATCCACGCTGACAAATGGATACCCGTACTCCCCAATACCGACGCCGCCCTCCAGCTTGCCATCATTTACGTGTGGGTTACCGAGGGCACGTACGACAAGGAGTATGTGGCCACTCACGCGGTGGGCATGGACAAGATTGAGGATTACGTGCTGGGCAAAGTGGACGGCATCCCCAAAACGCCCAAGTGGGCCTCAGAAAAGTGCGGCGTTCCCTCCTACACAATCAAGGCGCTGGCCAGAGACTGGGCTAAGAAGAGAGTGACAATCGGTCACTACTTTGGCGGCGGCTTTATCCGCGGCCCCTATTCCCACGAGCCCGCGCGTCTGGAATGCGTCCTTCTCGGCATGCAGGGCCTGGGCAAGCCGGGCATGCATCATGCCCAGATTGCTTACCTTGGAATGCCCAAGAACATTACGAAGGACATGGGCTACGACATCGCTTCCTCCGACACCGCCAGAGGTTTCCAGGAATACTCCGGCACTTTTGAGGTTCTCAAGGCTAAGAACCCGAAGCTCTACGAGAGAATCATGAAACCCCACAGGGGAACTCCCCAGGCTTGGGGCAAGCAGCTTATCCCCAAGACCCTCATTGAAGAGGCCATCAGGAAAGGCACGGAGGGCACTCTGGAGTTCTGGGGCACCGGCGGACACGAAGAGGAGCCCGAAGACCAGTACAAGAAATATACATATCCAACCCCGGAGGAAGAGGGCGGCACCCCCATCCACATGATTTGGACGGACACACCCTGCCGCCAGACCTGCTGGGGCGACGGCTTCGATATCGGAATGACGGTGCGCAACCCGCAGATTGAGTTTGTCCTGGCGCAGCATCCGTGGCTGGAAAACGACTGCCTATATGCGGACCTCATTCTGCCGGTGACCACACACCTGGAAGTGGACGACATTATGCCCTGCGTCCGGGACGGCGAGCATTTCCAGACCGTGCTCAACATGAGAAAGGCTATCGAGCCCATCGGCGAGTCCAAGAGCGACTTTGAGTGCGTGGTGGAGATAGCCAGGAAGCTGGGCATGGAGGAAGAAGTCACGGAAGGCTTTTCGGTGGACGAGTGCATCGAGGGCGTCTACAAGGGGATGAATTTCGACAAGATCGTGTCCTGGGAGGAGTTTGAGGAGAAGGATTACATGGTAATCCCGGTCTCCAAGACCTGGAGAGACGTCCCCGCCGGGCTTTACGAGTTCTACAAGGATCCGGAGGCCAATCCACTGCCAACGCCCAGCGGGAAGCTGGAATTCTACTCCGAGGCCCTGGCCCAGGCATTCCCCAATGACGAGGAGCGCCCGCCTTATCCTCAGTGGATAGAGAAGGGCGTAACCCACGACGAGAGGCTCTCCAGCCCCAGGGCGCGGGCTTATCCGTTGCTCTGCATGACCAACCACCCCAGATGGAGAGTCCACGCCCAGGCCGACGATATTCCCTGGACCAAGGAGGCAATGACCGGCAAGATCAGGGGCTTCGACGGATACTTATACGAGCCCTGCTGGATCAACCCCAAGGACGCCGAGGCCAGAGGAATAAAGACCGGCGACATCTTGCGCATATTCAACGAACGGGGCAGCGTGCTGTGCGGAGCCCTGGTTATGGAAAGGATTATGCCGGGAGTGGTCTCCGTTGACCACGGCGCAAGGACGGACATCATAATCCCCGGCAAGCTGGACCGCGGCGGCGCAATCAACCTGATAAGCCCGCAGGGCACCTCTTCAAAGCATGCCGCAGGCCAGGCCACTACGGCCTTCCTGGTGGAAGTCGAGCGAGTCAGCATGGAACAGATGGACGAGTGGAGGAGACAGTATCCCGAGGCTTTCGAGAGGGAGTACGACTATGCATCCGGATTGAAATCTACCGCTTGGATTGAAAGGGGGAGCAACTAGTGGGAAAGAAAGTATTTATAATTGATTGCGCAATGTGCAACGGCTGCTATAGCTGTCACATCGGCTGCAAGGACGAACACGTCGGCAACGACTGGACCCCGATTGCCAAGCCGCAGCCGGAAATCGGTCATTTCTGGCTGAAAATGCATGAGAAGATACGCGGCACGGTTCCCAAGGTAAAAGTGGCCTACCGCCCCCATATCTGCATGCACTGTGACAACGCCCCCTGTATGGACGCCTGCCCCATTGAAGGCGCCATCTACAAGCGGGATGACGGCCTGGTCATTATAGACCCCATAAAGTGTACCGGATGCAGAAACTGCGTATTCGCCTGCCCCTACGAGGCCATCTACTTCAACGAGGAACTGCACATTGCCCAGAAATGCACCGGCTGCGCGCATCTTCTAGACGAAGGCTGGAAAGAGACCAGGTGCTCTGACAACTGCCCGACCCTGTGCCTGAGGCTGATGGAAGAGGACGACCCGGAGGCCATAGAGCTCATGGCAAAGGCCCAGGTCTTAAAGCCGGAGCTCAACACCAAGCCCCGCGTCTACTACCTCAACCTGCCTAAAAAGTTCATAGCTGGCACCATATATGACCCGGTGGAGGACGAGGTCATTATCGGCGGCGTCTGCACCCTCACCGGAGAAGATGGCGAGACGTACACAGTTACCACCAACAATTACGGTGATTTCTGGTTTGAGGGCCTCCCGGACGGCAAGTTCAGACTGGAAATCAACGCCAACGGCAAAACCCTTACCTTTGATGACATTAATACCACGGTTGCCGACATTAACCTGGGAGACATTCCGGTTACATAGCTCGCCGGCAATCCTTGAAAGGTGCTGCCTAAAAAATCTTGGGGCAGCACCTCTAAAGCCTTGCGGCAAAAAGAGTTTTAAAAAAGCAAAATGGGGCTGTTGCGCAGACAAGGTACGACAGCCCCTTTGTTATAACCAAGAGTTGTGAAATTATCCGTTATCGCCACAAATAATCCGTACTGCGCCGGCGCCCACGAAACCTGGTTCCTCAAAGTGGCGATTGGCGGTGTAAAGTGGGAAGTCTACGGCCGAAAGGGGAAATGCCAAATGGCCAATATAATGGTTAACGAGGCCTGCAACCTCCGCTGCCCCTATTGCTTTGCCGGGGAGTTTGTGAATAAGTCCCCCCGGGAGATGAGCCTGGAGGATTTCAGAGAGGCGCTGGACTTTGTCCTGAGCGACCGTACAGACCGGCAGGTAAACATTATAGGGGGCGAGCCGCTGCTGTACAAGCATATAAACGAGGCCCTGAAAATATCGCTGGAGGACCCGCGCTCCTACCCGGTGATGGTTTTCACAAATGCGGTGGAGCTGGAGCGCCTGGACCCGGAGATACTCCGGTCCAGGAAGTTCCGAATGCTGGTGAACTGTAACTCGCCGGAGGATATGGGACAGAGGGCATTCGAGAAGATGAGGCAAAACCTCCTGCGCTTCCAGAGAAACTTTTCCGGAGACGGCAGGTTCAGGCTCAGCGTGAATATTTACAAACCCGATTTTGACTATTCGTACGTAATCTCCCTCGTTCGGGAGATAGGGTTTGACGTGATACGCATGTCCATCTCGGTGCCGCAGAAGGGGGACCTACAGGGCAGGACCCCGCTGGAATACTTCCGCGAGATGAAGCTGGTGGCAATGCGGTTCGTCTGCGATATGATACGCTGCGGCGTCATAACGGGTTTTGACTGCAATTTTTTGCCCCCCTGCGTGCTCGCCAGGGAGGAGCATGACAGCGTAATGGCCGCCAAGGAAGTCTTTTACTCGGCACTGGCCAACAGATACTCGGAGGCGTTCTGGCAGCGCTCCATTGTGTGCGAGATACACAACTGCACCCCCGTCATTGACATCCTGCCGGACCTGTGGGCGATACGGTGCTTCGGCCTTTCCGAATACACAAAGGTGGATATCAGGGATTTTCGCAGCATAGGTGAGCTTAGAAAGCACTATATAAAAACCGTGGACAGGCCGGCCCAGGCTTTCTGGATTTCGGAAGAGTGCCGGGACTGCTACAGGCGCCAGTGGGGCCACTGCAGCTGCGGTTGCCTCCTATTCAAGGCAAAGCAGCTGTTTCAAACTGAAAAGGCGGAGTGAAAGCTTTTATGCTCGTCAAAGACAGGCAATTCTATAAAACCTTCATAACCCTTGGGGCCGCGATAGCCGTACAGAACCTTCTGGCCTTCGGCGTGAACCTTGCGGACAATATGATGCTGGGGCGCTACAGCGAGACATCCATTGCCGCCGCCTCCCTAATCAACCAGATACAGTACCTGCTTCAGATGGTGAGTGTAAACGGTATAGGCACAGGAGCGCTGGCTCTGGTATCCCAGTATTGGGGCAAGGGGGACATTGAGCCTATCCGCCGGATCATTGCCCTTATGGCCAAGTTTGCCATGGCGACGGGCATCTTGTTCTTTGCCCTGTCTTTCTTTTGTACCAGGACCGTCGTCGGACTTATGACCAATCAGCCGGCGGTGCTGGAGGAAGGCGCCATATACCTGCGTCTGATGAGCTTTACGTATATCGCTTTTCCCCTGCAAAGCTCCCTGGTCATGGCCATGAGGGGCACCCACACCGTTAAAATCGGACCCTTCATATCGGCTGTCGCCCTCGTCATCAATATTGTGCTCAACTACGTATTCATATACGGCAATTGGGGCGCGCCGGAAATGGGCATACGCGGCGCAGCGGTAGCTACGATTGTATCCCGCGTTATCGAACTGATAATAACCCTGGTTTACGTCCGCTTGGTTGACAAAAAGCTGCGCCTGCGGCTGCTATCCTTCTTCCGGCCGGACTTCTTATACCTGGGCGATTTCGCCAGGGCCGCCTTACCGGTTATCGGCAGCGCGGCCTCCTGGGGACTGGGAACCATCATGCAGACAGTTATTCTCGGCCACATCACTGAAACGGTCATTGCCGCCAACAGCATTGCGGTGGTGGTGCACCAGGTACTGACAGTGTATTCCTTCGGAGCCACCTGGGCCAGCGGGGTTATGATAGGCAACGTGGTGGGCGGAGGGAAATTGGAGCTTGTGCGCCCGTATACCCGCACCCTGCAGCTTCTGTACGTGGCCAACGGCCTTATTACCTCCCTTGTCCTGTTCCTTATACGCGACGCCGTCCTGGACTTTTACATACTCACGCCGGAAACCCGCCAGCTTGCCCGGAGGTTTTTAACGGTGCTGTGCGTGACGGTGGTGGGTTCCTCGTACCTGTTTCCAGTGGAGTCGGGCATAATACTGGGCGGCGGCAATACGCGCTATGCCGTCATTGTAGACACTTTGTTCATGTGGCTGTGGGTTATCCCCGCCTCCGCTCTCAGCGCCTTTGTATTCGGCTTTCCGCCGCTCGTCACGTTCATAATGATAAAATCAGACCAGCTTCTCAAGGCCATTCCCAACGCCATAGTGGTAAACCGCTACGGATGGATACGCAACCTGACCCGCGAAACCGGGCATAACGTGGCCGGGAAGGCGGAAGCCGGCCAAAGTACGGCCGTTTCAGACCAGCGGGCAGAGCGGTGAGAATTGGTCCCTGCAAAAGGGCGGCAGGCCCGTGGCGGCAAAGTTTGTTCACCCTTAAAGCAAAATGAGTAAGACCTCCCGCGTAAAATGAGATTCGACACAAAACTGATTTGTGAGGCTGTATACTTAAAATGCAATGTTCCTTGAAGTGGCTAGGATTCGAAAGAATAGTCCATACCATTGAGATTCGAGAATACCTGAGAAGATTGCTTTTCAAGCGCAGCTTTTGGAAGTAAGCGGGCTCCAAAACGATTTGAAAGAGGGTGGATTTAATGCCGGGCAAAACAAAAAGAATTGTAAAACTAATACTTTCCAAAATATGGCTTTATCTTCCCACGGCTATCGTTCTCGGTCTTATTCTGCTTTACTACTATCAGCTGTCCAGAATGGGGAACTAAACCTTACTTGAAAACCAGGCACCGCCCGAACATTTTTACGGTTTGAATGGTAAAAAGCCGATTGCAGGAGTGCAATCGGCTTAAAATATTATGTAAACTTATTATGCCAGAGGGGATAACCCGCTTCAGCTCAGGTAATAGTAAAGGAGCAGAACCGCCAGGAAAGCCAGATTGAGCGCGGTGAACGCGCCCAGATATGCCCCGTTTCGTTTCCCCTCGATTGTGCCGTAGTATTTGAAGGAATGAGGCTTGCCATGGAGGCGATAATGGTCCCAAGCCCCCCAGGTTGGCGCCGATAATCAGGGGAGGGAGGTTATCCGTAAAGCCGGACAGCAGGATGGCCGCAGGAACGTTGCTGATGACCTGGCTGGCGAGGACGGAAGTTATAAGCTCATGGCCGTTTATCAGATTACGCAGCCATATGTTAATTGCCGGAATGCCCTTCATGTTGCCGATAAAGACAAATAGAAATACGAAAGTCATAAGCAGCGCGTAATCGGGCCTGCGCAAAATCCGACTGTCCATCAGCAGCACTGCAAGCACAATCACCGCCCATACCAGAAGGTCCGGCAGAAGGTGCGCCACGCTGGTCATGGCGAACAGGAACAAAAGCAGGTAGACCGCCGTTTTCCTTTTTTCGACTGGGGTAAGAGTTTGTCCGGATTTGACCGCCAGGGTTACTGGTTTTCTTTCGGTGAGTATTATGCAGGCAATGAGCAGTCCTGCAAGGGACAGCAGGGTATAGGGCAGCATCAGTAAAACAAACTGCCCCAGGCCCATGCCGCTCAGGGAGAACAGGTATAAATTCTGGGGATTTCCAACGGGGGTGAGCATGCTGCCAAGGTTGCTGGCAATGGTCTGAAGGACGATGACGCGGATAAGGTAGTTTTCAAGGCCAGCCATGGCCAGCACTTCAATGGTGAAGGGTACGAAAGTGATGAGAGCCACGTCGTTTGTAATCAGCATGCTGAGCAAAACCAGCACGAAGGTCAGGTTTCGAACGTTGCTTGTCTTTTGAAGAAGCTTGCGCCCCGCCATGCCGAAAATGCCCAGGCTTTGCAGCCCGGCCATAATGAGCATTAAGCTCATCAGAATGGCCAGGGTATGAAAGTCGATATAACTTAGATATGTACTGTCCGGCGGCACAAAGACAACGGATACAAGGGCCAGAAAAAATGAGATGCACAGTACGATTTCTTTCTTTACAAAGCGAAGTAAGGATTGCACGAAATCTGCTCCTCTTTAAGGTCTGCCCGCCTTGGTAAGGTTCACGGACTTAAATCATACTCCGCTAACTGCAACAAGTCAATGCAAAAAAACAGCGGATTTTTGCCAGTGGCGGGGCTCTTACCGGATTTAAAAACCTCTCACCTAGTGATACACAGTGAGAGGATTTTTGTTAGCATTTGTTCGCGTTTAATAAATAATGGCATAATGCAAATATGGTGCTATTTCAAGCTACCATAGAATTCAACCGCATTTTGTAAGTCGTCTTCATCAGGGTGGCCCTTTGAAATGCCTCCTAAAATTTTAAAAGGACCATGGGTATCATATCCCTGGCATCCGTATTCACCAAGTATTTTTGCTTTCTTCTTCTCGGCGATTTTGCGCGCCGCATTACAATACTTTCCCGTTTTAACACCATATGTGTAAAGGAAAAAGACAGCCTTACCCACTGGCAACTTTTCATCCATTATTTTAAGCATCTGCGGGTAGAATTTGCCGAATGCAATTCCTGATGCAAATCCGATTCGGTCGAACTCGGCCAAATCAAAATCGCGTTTCTTGATTCCATCAATTACCGTGATGTCATATTTTTCGGAAATGGCATCAACCAATTTCTTTGTATTTCCATGATGTAACGACACATATACAATCGCTGTCTTCATAATCATCCCCTTCACTGCATACCGGCTTAAAAACATCAATGCTTTACCTTGCTTTAACCATATCACACGCATTCGGCTCGGTCAACACCGGTTTAAGCTGTCAGACAGCGGAGCCAAAAAAGCGAGGAAATGCCTTATTTCAAGCCATTTGCGGGCATAAAAAAGAACGCTAATATTGATACTTGCCGAATCAATACTAGCGTTCTTATATGGTGGAAATAAAGGCGTGTCGACTGTTAACCTTACGATGCGAACCGTACGTTCCCCTGAGTTAGCGCTACAGGGATCCGAATCTGAACAGCTCAATGTAAAAACGTCCTTTTGAGGGGAGCGTCTTTGAGATTGATAATCCTATAAAATATTTTTATTTTAGTAATCCAGGTAGTGTCTTTTCTTTTTTGTAAAAAGGATTGCATGGCCCCAGATAATATCAAAGGGAGCTGAAGCAACCTTGGTTTCCTGGTTGAGATACATTCTGATGACTAAGAATACCTTTTGATTGTTATCAACTCCGTACGCCGACCCTTTTGGGTTGCCGGTACTATAAGGTATAATAATTTCATTTCCTTCCGTGGTGCGTCTTGCCATTTTTACTACATAATAGTTTTTGCTTTTTTTATCATATTCATGAAAATACTCATCAGCAGGGTACTGGGGAACATCTGTAAACACGGTTCCTGCAACACCGTTCCAAAGCTCATCGCCATACAAGCTCACGTTGATAAAAGTTGCAAATCCCGTCTGTGTGTTATTGACGCCATATACAATTAAAAAATCATCATCGGAAGCTAATTTGAAACTTTCTGTTTTAACATAGATCGTATCTCTGTTATCGATCCAAACGTTAGTATCCTGTAATATACCCTCATAGTTATCAAGTATTGCAAGATTAAAATCCAAATCTATGGCATCATATTCCGGATTTCTGTATTTACTGATAATTTGATTTCTCAGATAATCCAGTGTATCCCTTGCAGTAGGAATTACCTGGAATTCAGTAGTACAGGTCTCCTTTGCTTTAAGTGCCCTTATAGGCCAGGGGTGTGAAGGAGAATATGGTTTTTTGGGGGTAATGCGTAACACTGTAAAATATTTCTCCATGTTATATATATAATCCCAACCTACAACCGGATCTTGAAAAATGTTTGCCCTCATGACAAACGAAAAGTGATCTTTGCCCTTTTCCCATCCCATATTGACCAATTCTATAGGAATATTGTCATTATTCATAATACCAGGGCTAAAGCCGGAATCTTTCAAAGCATCACGCATGTACTTATTTATTCTTTTATCAGCAGTGGTAATTATAATTGTTGATGTGTCAAAAGGTTTTCCGGGGGTACCATAGGGAGTATTATCAGTCCAGATAGAGTAATTGTTAATCTGGTCACCCATACTGGCGCCTATAAAGTGGTAAAAGCCGGTGCAGCAGTCGCCGGCTGTAACTGCATCCCGGTAGTCTTTTTCAGGTTTATTCTCAATCAACGCCAGATAACTTCTGAAACAAAAGTAAACTGACGGCGGAGGTGTTTGTCCAATCAGAACAATTGCCTCGTCGGGACGCAGCTTATAGTGCAGCCCCGGCATAACAAAATCTAAATTAGGCGGGTAATTATTTGGGTTGTGCGGTTCATAGCCTTTTGGCGGTCTCTGCCCGGGTGATGGCATTTGATTTGGTGCCGGAGGAAGAAGATAGGTTGCATATGGCGCTCCTACAATATTCCCCAAAGCCGTACTGGATTTACCTTCACTTACCAGCTTTAGTATATCTATATACTGTAAACTTCCTTCTTGCACAATAAAGCCTTTTTTCTCTAGTAATTTAATAAAATATTTTATTCTACCGTCTTTTTCATACAGAGGTTTATAAGCTTCGTTTGTATTTGAGAATCTTTTATCAATATCATTCAATTTAATCACTCCTTTTTTACATAATATGTTGTCTCTTAAGCGGGGGTGATTTAGTATACAGACCACTATGCAAGATGAGAAACACTATAAAAAAGATAAGACCAGCTATTACAAGCTTTGTATGCTTGATGACAGCTGGCCTTTAATACTCCGCTTGATGAGAGTCGGCTAGAAATTCACCTGTTTTCGTAAATCCCTAAGCCCAACTCCCTTTGGACGGCCTTTTATTCTTAAATTGAATTCTGTGACATCATTGCAGTTGGGAGACGTATCGAGGGCTTTCAGGACACCAGTTGACAATATGGTGTATTCTGTAATAATGTAGGGAAAATGGAGTGTGCTTATATCCACAAATCGGCTATAATAGAGCCGACACATGATTTTAACAGGAGATGTACATTATGGATGCAAAAGATATTGTTGCGCCTGTCTATTCGCAGATAGCCCTTGATATAGCCCTGCGAATAACTCATGGCGAAATAAAGGAAAACACAAAACTATATGGCCGGTCGGTCCTGGCATCCCAGTACGGTGTGTCGCCCGAAACAATACGCCGCGCTATGAAACTGCTTGAGGATATGGAAGTTGTAGAAATCCGTGAGGGTAGGGGCTCGCTGGTTATTTCCAGAGCGAAGGCGCAGGAATATGTCGATAAGTTTAGCGAGTATAACGACATTCGCGCAAAGCAGCAAAGGCTCAAAGAACTGCTGCAGGAGCAGGAGAAGCTGTGCCGTAAAATTAGTGACGCCGCGGATTCTATAGTGCGAATCAACGAACATTTTAATATCACTCTGCCTTTCACCATATATGAAGTAACCATTCCCGATACTTCGCCGCTTGTTGATAGAACCCTAGAAGGAACTCGTTTTTGGCAGAAGACCAGGGCTACGATTATCGCGATACGCCGCGAAGACCAGATTATTCTGTCGCCCGGGCCTTACGCCGTACTGTTGGCCGGAGATATAGTCATGTATATAGGAGATACAAAAAGCGTGGAGGCCGTCATATCCTTCATTAACAACGGCTAAAATCAGGCAAAATTAGCCATAGTCTGTCTTTTAGGCAGGCTATGGCTTTTTCTTGTTTGACAATCGACAACTTATAATCTATAATTAAGTTGTCGCTTTGATTTACATTATTCCAATGATGCTTGGAGGCTTTATATGATTACATTTCAGAATGTTAGCAAGAGTTATGGGCGTAAACTCGTTTTAGATAATCTGAGTTTTGAGATTAAAGAGGGGCAGTTTGTGGTACTGATTGGCCCCAGTGGCTGCGGAAAGACAACCACTTTAAAGATAATTAACCGTTTAGTTAAGCCCGACAGCGGCGAAATCTATATCAAAGGCGTCAATATCATGGAGCAAGACCCCGTTGAGCTACGGCGCGGCATAGGCTATGTCATTCAGCAGATTGGTTTGTTCCCAAATATGACGGTTGAGCAAAACATATCGATTGTGCCGAAGCTGCTAAAATATCCCAAGGAACGCTGGCAGGCGATAGTGCGCGAGCTTCTTGAAATGGTAAACATGCCATACGAGGAGTATGCACACAAATACCCATCGGAGCTTTCGGGCGGGCAGCAACAGAGAATAGGCGTCTTGCGCGCCTTGGCCGCATCTCCTCCTATTGTTCTGATGGACGAGCCCTTTGGAGCTTTGGATCCAATAACAAGGGACGCTCTGCAGGAGGAGGTAAAAAAGATTCAGAAAAAGGTAAAGAAAACCATCGTATTTGTTACTCACGATATGGAGGAGGCGCTGAGGCTGGCTGACACAATAGTTTTTATGGACAGCGGCAGAATCCTCCAGATGGCAACGCCCGAAGAGATGCTGCGCAATCCGGCAAGTGATATTATCAAAGAGTTCATGGGCAGACATATCAATAACCGGGACACGACAGAGCTCTATGTGGAGGAAGTAATGCGCACCCGTGTTCTGAAAGTGCCGAAAACTCTAAAGGTGCTGGAGTGCCTTGACCGCATGGACAGATGGGAAGTAAACTCCGTGATTGTACTGAATGAGGACGATACATATGCCGGGACAGTACAGCTCGAGGCCATTCAGCAACATGGAAAGGCCGGCCATGAGATTGGGGAGCTTGTTTCACAGGATACCCCGACCGTTTCGCGGCACTGCAAGGCGCAGGAAGTCCTCGACCAATTGCTGGATTCTCCATACAAATACCTGGTAGTGCTGAATGATGACCGCACTGTTGCCGGCCTTATAACGCGTACCAGTTTGACTAAGGCCATCGGCAAGGCGTTTTGGGGGAGTTAAATCATGAGCTTTATAGATTTTTTAAGCAGAAATAGGGCGGTAATCCTGTCCAGTTTGGTGCAACATATTTATTTGGTGTGCATTTCCGTTTTTGCCGGTATTTTGGTTTCCATACCCGCCGGGATTTTACTGTCCAGGCACAAAAAAGCGGCTGAGAAAATTCTGGCCGTCGTGGGCATAGTGCAGACTATTCCCGGCCTTGTAATGCTTGGAATAGCCCTTTTGCTTTTTGGCGTCGGAAACACCCCGGCCCTTGTGGTTTTGTCGGTGTATTCCATTTTGCCGATTCTGCGCAATACCTACACTGGGCTGACAGAAGTCCCGCAGGGGCTGATTGAGGCGGGGTATGGAATAGGCATGACATCCTCCCAGTTTCTTTTCAAGGTTCAGCTACCGCTAGCGCTGCCCTCAATCATCAGTGGGATCAGAATTTCCGCCGTCTATATTGTAAGCTGGTCGGCGTTGGCCGCATTAATCGGAGCTGGCGGTCTTGGGGACTTGATTTGGACCGGGCTTTCCATGTATAACACCAATTTTATTCTGGCGGGCGCAATTCCATCGGCAATCCTCGCATTTCTGTTCAGCGGCCTGATTGGCGCGGTGCAGCGTCTTGCGACTCCGCGCGGGCTTAAAGAGGTGAAGCACGATGAGTAATTTGGCGCAGTACATACTAGAGCATCTTTTTATAATCCTCATAGCGACTGGTATCTCGGTCGCGATAGGCGTTGTGCTCGGGATAGTCTCCTATTGGCTGCGTTTTGCAGCGCAAATCATCCTGTGGTTTTCCGAAACGGTGCAGACGATTCCGTCCCTTGCTCTTCTTTCGATGCTCATGATAATTTTCGGGCTCGGCAACGCAACGATTATAGCCGGTCTAACGCTGTACGCACTGCTGCCGATTGTGCGGAATACTTATACGGGTTTGACCTCCGTTCCGGCACCGATTAAGGAGGCGGCGCGGGGAATGGGCATGTCGAAGCTGCAGCGCCTGCTTATGGTCGAGCTGCCGCTGGCTTTCCCGCTGATTTTCTCGGGAATAAAGATTTCAGTCGTGAACTCTCTTTCAATTGCGGTAATGGGCGTGCTGATTGGAGCGGGCGGGCTTGGCTTTCCGATCTACCGCGGAATCCAGACCCAGAACTTCAGGCTTATATTGAGCGGCGGGATACCGGTTGTTGTAATGGCGGTTTTGTTTGACTATCTGATGAGCCTGATACAAAAGCGCTTGATAAACACTGAATCTTAATTTTAAGAAAGGAGTGGTTCTTTGAAGTCGGAAAGAAGGAAAATCATCTCATTGGCAACGGCGCTGGTTCTGGTGCTTACCCTCGCGTTTGTAGGCTGTTCGTCATCCGCCGATAAGATTACCATAGGCTCCAAGAGCTTCAGCGAAAACATCGTGCTTGGCGAGATCTTCGCACAGCTAATCGAGGCGAAGACGGACCTTAAGGTTGAGCGCAAACTAAGCTTGGGCGGAACCTTTGTCAATTTTGAGGCGATAAAGAATGGGGAAATCGACATCTACCCCGAGTATACGGGTACGGCTTTAACTGCACAGCTTAAAATGGACGTGATCAACGACCCCGATGAGACATACCGCATCGTATCAGAAGAGTTTGACAAGCAGT
Source organism: Oscillospiraceae bacterium (assembly GCA_050944015.1). Classification (GTDB taxonomy): domain Bacteria; phylum Bacillota; class Clostridia; order Oscillospirales; family Oscillospiraceae; genus DUOX01. The sequence continues at coordinate 26,890 of JBMNQG010000011.1, read as the reverse complement.
TTAATGTCAAGTGGTTAAAACCCCTCGGCCTAAACAACACCTATACTCTTGCGGTTACAAATGAAATCTACGAGCAGCACGGCATTGAGACCTTCAGCGACCTTGCCGCCATTTCGGAGAACCTTGTCTTTGGAGCGGAGCACGAGTTTTTCGACCGCCCGGACGGTTTCAACGGCCTTGTCGAGACTTACGGGATGAAGTTCAAGGGCGAGCCCATGAAGATGAACGTGGCCTTGAAGTATCAGGCCATAGGCAACGGCGAGATTGACGTGACCGACGCCTTTGCGACCGACGGCCAGATTATGCAGTACAATCTGAAGATTCTCAAAGACGATATGAACTTCTTCCCACCGTATTATGCTGCCCCCATCATCCGCAAGGAAGTACTGGAAAAGCACCCCGAGCTTGAGGATGTGCTTAACTCACTTGCAGGTCTGATCGACGATATGGCGATGACGGAGCTTAACTATAAAGTAGATGTTGAAAATCAGGATATAACGGCGGTTGCCAAAGAGTTCCTCAAAGATAATGGCTTAATCTGATCGGCAAAGCAGAGCTGCCGCAGAAGAACAAGAAAACGGCCGTACGATTTCGTGCGGCCGTTTCAGTATTTCATAGGGCACAGTTTCACTTCTCTCAACTGGTAGCATGAACAGGCGAGGCAAGTGGCCCTGATTGCCTTGAGAGGCCTTTTGATTTCACCCACGGATAATCCCTCCTATTTTTTCTTTTTAAATCTGTATATCTGACACAGAGTCTTGTTCAACTCGATGCCGTGAGTGAGATGATATTTGTCTTCAAAGGAACGTTGCACAGATCATCAAGAACATTCTGGACGAATAAAAACAGGGAGCAGGATTAAACTGCTCCCTATTTCAATGATGAGGATAAAGACGTTCCGTATGAAATATAAGTAGTTCGACTGTGTCCCGTTTGGTGGAGATGGGGGGAGTTGAACCCCCGTCCGAGAGCGCTTTAACAGGAACTTCTCCGGGCGCAGACGGTTATTCCGGAGGCCGCGAGCCTCCCGTTCCCATCACCCAAGGCAAACCGCCACGCCTTCGGGATCAGGTAGCTTCATAGTTCATGGTGCGCTCAAAGCTTTGCGCACTCACGTCCGCTGCTAATCGACGCCCTCTCCCGAGCCGCAGCCCTCTCGGGGAGGACGGGTAGCCTAATTAGGCGGCTACCAGTTCAAGAGAATCGTTGTTGTTTAATTTATAAGTGCCTATTTTAAGGATGGTAGGCGCATCCGCCCGCTATTCCTGCCTCCACACCCCCGTCGAAACCAGTACATCCCCATGTAGAGGCTGACCGGGAGGCAGCCTTTGCATTATTATTATACCATACTTTTAATATAATTACAATTTCCGATTTCGATTCGCGTGCTAGTGCTGTCTTATGGTCCGCTCCATGTCCCGCTTCGCCTCGCGCTCTGCGTCCGCCTGGCGCTTGTCGTACAGCTTCTTTCCCTTGCACAGGCCGATTTCCACCTTAACAAGGCTGTTTTTGAAGTAGACTGACAGGGGGATAAGGGCCATACCTTCCCGCATGACGCTGCCATGGAGCCTCACTATTTCCCGCTTGTGCATGAGCAGCCTGCGGGGGCGCACCGGGTCGCGGTTGAAGATGTTGCCTTTTTCGTAGGGGCTTATATGCATGCCCCGGACGAAAAGCTCCCCGTTCTTAATTATGCAGTAGGAGTCCTTCAGGTTAATCTTTCCCTGGCGTATGGATTTCACCTCGGTACCGGAGAGCTCGATGCCGGCTTCAAAGCGTTCCAGCACATAGTAGTCGTGAAAGGCCTTTTTGTTGGTAGCCACCTGTTTTACGCCTTTTGCTTTGGGCGACATTCTTTCCTCTCCTTTACCTTTGGTACAGTAATTGTACCACAGATGTCAAGAGGATTACAGTATTTTTTGGAAATTCAGTCCCTGTTTCTATGCAGGAAGGGCAGGGCGTAGTCCGCAATCGTCACCTGGGGCACACTCCTGGGGGTGGCAATGATAAGGCAGCAGCCTTCGCCGGAAAAAAGGTCTATTTCCATGCCTTCCCAGGGGGCCTCCCCCTCGAGAATCAGCGCCGAGCGGACAAGGGAGGCAGCCGTCTCCAAGTCCACCATTTCCCGGGTGTCAAGAAAAATAGCCACGCAATCAGAACTGACTGTATGTATATCCATTTTGAATCACCTCTCTTCTACCCATTTTCGGAGTTTTGGCGTTGAAAGTCAATCCAAAAAAACTGGTAAATTGCCATTACTCGTGCTATAATACAAAGATATATAATGACAAAGATATATACGGTCGCATACTACGGTCAAGGAGGTTAAGCCATGAAAAAGAAAACTTCCATTATGTTATCAGCGAAAGACAAACTCTTATTAGAGCTTCTTGCCAAAAAAGAAAACCGGAGCCAGACAAAAGAATTGGAGCACCTCATCCGGCGACGGGCCGAGGAGCTTGGGCTAAAAATTAAAGAGCAGTGAGGCTCTTTAAACGCGTTAACATTAACGTTAATGTTAACGTTAGATTAACGTTAGCGCCCTAGAATAAGAAAATGGAGTAATTACTAATTTTTTTAAGCATGAGGAACCCTGTGGCATTCCCCTGAATTGACGGAGGCTTCACAAATGGATTATACGGAAAAACGGCTTCGCAGTATCAACAGATACGAGGGCATAATCATAAACGTCCAGGTGGACCAGATACAGCTATGCAGCGGAAATACCACAATCAGAGAGGTGGTGGAACATCCCGGCGGAGTTGCCGTCATACCCGTGGACGACGAGGGCTACGTCTACTGCGTAAGGCAGTACCGCTACCCATTTAAGGAGCACCTGCTGGAAGTGCCGGCGGGGAAGCTGGAAGGCTGCGAGGACCACAGAGAATGCGCCGCCAGGGAACTGTCGGAGGAAACCGGGATAACGGCGGGCAAACTCACGTATCTGGGAGAAATATACACATCTCCGGGCTTTTCAAGGGAGATACTCCACCTGTACCTGGCTACGGACCTGACATTCGGCGAGGCCCACCCCGACCCTAACGAATACATGGACGTTGTGAAGATAGGTCTTAACGAACTGGTAAAAATGGTTATGTCAGGCGAGATAAAGGACGCTAAAAGCATTGCAGCCATACTCAAGACAAAAGTGCTTCTGGAGGCCTGATTATGAACAAATCCATACTTATCGTAGACGATGAGAAGGCGATAGTGGACATACTCAAGTTCAATCTGGAGAAGGAATCATATACGACGATTTGCGCATACGACGGCCAGGAGGGCTTGGCACTGGCCCGCTCGAAAAACCCTGACCTTATTCTGCTGGACGTTATGCTGCCCGGCATTGACGGCTTTGCCGTCTGCAAAACCCTCCGCGAGGAGGGCAACAACATACCCATAATAATGCTGACCGCCCGGGAGGAGGAAAACGACAAGGTCCTGGGCCTGGAGCTGGGGGCCGACGACTACATAACCAAGCCATTTTCCATAAGGGAGCTGCTGGCGAGGGTAAAGACCAACATACGCCGGGCCGCCAGCGCCGAGGCGCCGCCTGCCGCCGATAGCGGCAACGTCCTGGTCAGGGGAGAGCTTATTATCGACCTGGACCGCCACACAGTCTTCAAAAACGGCAGGAGCCTGGAGCTGACTCAGAGAGAGTACGAACTCCTGAAGTTTCTGGCCTCCAGCCCGGGCAAGGTTTTTTCACGACAGGAGCTTATGAGCGAGGTCTGGCAGTACGACTATTTCGGCGACCTCAGGGCCGTGGACGTGGCCGTGCGCAGGCTTCGCGAAAAGCTGGAAGACACCCCGGCGGAGCCCAAATACGTTATGACCAAGCGCGGAGCTGGATATTATTTTGAATTCGAGCAGTAGGCGTATGCGCCGGGGCGTGAAGACATACGGAAAACCCTTTGCCATGCAAAAAGCCACCACTATGGAACCGAAGGTGAATTTATGAACAGAAGCCTTTACGTAAAGCTGGTTTTGATAATGCTCCTGCTGATAATTTCACTCATGTCCGTTGTGGGGGCTTTTCTCATACGGGGTATCCGGAGCTTTTATCTCAACGAGTTTTACCAGCAGATGCAGACGGTGTTTTCAAAGCCGGAGCTTGCAAATGCCCTGCGCTCCGCCGCTGATGAGGAAAACGCAGGGGAGCTTATGGCGGAGATACTCAGGGCGCATTCGGGTTCCCTGGGTATAGACACCGGCACCCGCAATTACTATATACTTTCAGGGACCACCGGCGCCGTGATTACCGGCTCCGACGTATCGACGGGGCAGCTGGAAATCACGCCAAACATACTCACCGCAATCGCCGGCTCCGAAGGGTACCGCAGCGACAGCAGCGCGGCATACATGGACGTGGCCCTGCCCATCCGGGGCGAATCCGGCAGCTATATAGTGTATATCAAGGACAACAAGGTAACCGTCCAGAGCCTGAGCTCGGAGCTTTTCGGGATTATACTGGAATCCCTTGTGGTGGGCCTTGTCATATCGGTGTTTTTAAGCCTGCTGCTGGCGAAAACCATGGTGACGCCTATACAGAGCCTCACAAGGGCAGCCGAGAGGGTGGCAGGCGGCGATTTCTCGGACAAGCTGGACATACAGGCCAGGGACGAAATAGGCGTTTTGGCCAAAACCTTCAACAACATGGCCGACCGGCTGGAGAAGACACTGGACGACCTGCGGAAGTCTGAGGCAATGCGCAGGGAATTCGTGGCTAACGTGTCCCACGAGCTCCGCACGCCCATAACCAGCATAAGAAGCTACGCGGAGACCCTGGAGGAGAACCCAGACCTGCCGCCGGGCACGCAAAAGCAGTTTTTGCAGGTCATTGTCAACGAGAGCGACAGGATGACGAAGATAGTACAGGACCTGCTGACCCTGTCCCGCTTTGACGCCGGCAGCTTTGAGATGGTTTTCGAGGAATTTTCCTTCGAGAAGTCCGTCAAAGACGTCTATAATGCCATGCTTTTGGAGGCTCAGAAGCGGAATCAGAAGTTTACCCTTGAATTTGAAAGCAGCCTTCCCAATATCCGGGGCGACAGGACCAGGGTGGAGCAGGTGCTTATAAACATGGTGAGCAACGCCATCAAATACACGCAAAACGGAGGGCGCATCAGAATTACGGCGGGCGGCTCCCGCGACTATGTGTGGGCGTCGGTTAAGGACAACGGCGCGGGAATCCCACCGGCGGACGTCCCCCGCGTGTTTGACCGGTTTTACCGGGTGGACAAAGCCCGGTCCAGGGAATCCGGGGGCACGGGGCTGGGGCTGTCCATCGCCAAAGAGATTGTCACCCGCCACAATGGCACCATAGAACTGGAAAGCCAGCTTGGAAAGGGTACCACCATAACCGTTACCCTGCCTGTGAAGGGAGACGGACATGACCAGAAAAAGACTAATTGAGACGGGCAAGAGCCTGCTCATTGTGCTGCTGGTGGCAAACGCGCTGTTTTTGGCCAGTGAGACCAGGCTTTTCGGCGGGAAGTTTTCCACCGTTCCAATAATAAAAACTATTACACAGAAATTCCGCTCCATTGTGGACGGGAACTCTTCCTCAAGCGGCACGGAGAGGGAAAACAGGAGCTTTTCCGCCGCCGCCCTGCCTTTTTATATGGCGGTCACCTGGGAGGAAGGAGCCCGCTATGGGGTTAAGTACGACGAGGCGGGACTGAGCGAGCTTTACGGGCGCTTTTCCGTTGCCCTGGGCGAGGCCCTGGGCTCCTCTGGGAATGCGGAGCCCGTTGACGAGAAGGAGTGGAAGGCTGCCCTGTCCGGAGCCGGGGTGTATATTGACTTTCTGTACGACCAGCCCCTGTCCGTGCTTTCAGGCTGGCTTGGCAGCAGCATAAACCAGGTATCAGCGTCCCATACCGCCAGGCACCTGTGCCTGGCCAGGGACGGAAACGATTTGGCCATGTATTACATCCGCTCCGAGGACGGGCAGGCGTACCGCTGCGATACCGCCCTGGATTTCCCGTACATTTCGCCTCAACTGGAAAACTATGCGCCCAACGGGGCCCAGTTTGCCTTCGAACTGGGGGACAGCTACAAACTTCTGTACCCATATGCCATGCTTTTGAAGGAGCTGCCGGAAATCAGCTCCGTCACAGCCGGCAATCCCCTGCACTCAAAGGTGACTCCCGACAGTCTCCTGTCCATATTCAACATGAACAGCTTTGTGGCCAACTCCTATACGGAGACCGACGGCTCCGTGGTGTACGTGGAGGGCAGCGCCGAAAGCGAGAGCACGCTGAGGGTGTCTCCCTCCGGCAGAATTTCCTACAGCCAGACGGGAGCGGAAAATCTTAAGGTGCCGGGTTCGGGATTGGTTCCCACCACCGCCCAGGTGATAGAAGCGGCATTTTCCCTGGTAAATGGAAGCCTGGGAGCCTGGTGCGGGGACGCCGCCCTGGGATTGTCGAAAATAGTCTACAGCCCCACGAATGAGGCCTACACCGTCTGTTTCGATTACATAGTAAACGGCCTGCCGGTTCTCCTGGCGGGGGGCGAGAGAGCGGCGGAAATTCAAGTCAGGCACGGGGCGATATCAAAAGCGGTGCTGAACTTCCGGGAATTTGCCCTTGGCAGCGAAGTTGAGGAGCCCCTTCCCGAAATGCAGGCGGCGGCGGTGGTGGCCTCCGGCGGAGGGGGAGAGCCCCTGATGGTGTACGAAGAGTCGGGCAACGAAATCCGCCCGGTGTGGATTATAAACTGATTGTTGGTTCCGTAATTGGTTTGAGGTATAAAATGGACACTTCCAAAATCAAAAATCTTGTAATCATCGTACTGGCCCTTGTCAACGTCTTCATGCTGGCTCTTGTCCTGGCGGACAGGAGCGAGGCAAAGGCCGCGGAAAAAGCCTTGGACAGCGAGATTGCCCGGATTTTCTCAGACAACGGGATTGCGCTGTCAGAGAAGGTGAAGGTATCAGGAATTGACCCCCAGTGCTTCAGCCTGGTCCGGGATATGAAAAAGGAGCAAAGAATGGTTTCCTCCGTCCTTGGCAGTGTGAAGGTTGAAGACCTGGGCGGCAATATATATTATTACGGCAGTACGAATGGACAGGCCAGCTTCCGGGGCACGGGAGAGTTTGAAATGCTGCTGGAGGGCAACTCCGTATCCGCGGGAGGAGACCCGGTTCAGGCGGCCAGAAAGCTGCTGCGGAAAATGGGCATAGACAGCGAAAAGGAGTCTGCAAAGCTGGAGATGAGCAAGGAAGGGGATAGAATATCCGTGACCCTTAACGCCTCTTGGAAGGGGGACCCCATCTATAACTGCCAGGTCAGCTTCATATTCCAGGGCGGGTATCTTAAACTGGTCATGGGAAGGCGCCCCTTTGACAAAATCAGCACCACCACCGAGGACGGGTTGCTCTCGCCCGCCACCGTGCTTATACGTTTTCTGGATATTGTCAATTCAGGGGGCCATGTTTGCAGCAAGGTAACGGCAATGGAGCAGGGCTATGTGATGGATGTCTCGGTGCCGGGCGACAGCACCCTCTGCCCCGTTTGGATGATTGAAACGGATGTGGGCAAATATTATATTAACGGCATTTCCGGAAAGCCCGAAGCCGTCCCGAATTAGGAAAAAACCAGGTTTGCCGGCAGCCGCTTTGGAAGAAATAATTCACTTTTTGCAAATTTAACTGCTTAAGGCTGCATAAAATACCTTTTTTGATAAAAAACAACACCTGTTATTGTTTACATTGCCGTATAATTTTGCGGAAATTAACGGTTTGTTGCTTTTTTTATTTGCAAGTGATATAATTTCGTGTTGATAAGACCGCCCGTTGGGTAATATAGTATTAAACAGTATCGGTGTCCACTACTGAAAAGTGAAGGTGAGTTTATTGGACAAATATGTTATTAGGGGCGGCAAGCCTCTGTACGGCGAGGTAGAAATCAGCGGTGCAAAAAATGCTGCAGTCGCCATTATACCCGCCTCGCTGATGGTGAACGGAGTTTGCCGAATCGAAAATATCCCTGCTATCAGCGATACGGACATGCTGTTGACTATACTGACCCATCTGGGTGCAAAGGTCAGAATGATTAACAGGAACACGGTGGAGATTGACTGTACCGCAGTCAGGCGGACGGGGACTCCATTTGACCTTATGCGCAAGATACGGGCCTCGTATTATCTCATAGGCTCCATGCTGGGGCGCTTCGGCAGCGCGAAGACCACCATGCCGGGGGGCTGCAACTTCGGCGTCCGGCCCATTGACCAGCACATCAAGGGCATGACCGCCCTGGGTGCGGAAGTAAACGTCTCCGGAGGCTTTATATACGCCGACGCTAAGGGCGGCAGGCTGAAGGGCGCAAGGATTTATTTGGACAAGGTTTCCGTTGGCGCCACCATAAACATTATTATTGCCGCGACCCTGGCCGAGGGGCAGACCATAATTGAAAATGCGGCCAGGGAGCCCCACATCGTCGACCTTGCAAACTTTTTGAACTCCATGGGCGCCGACATCCGCGGCGCCGGTACGGATACGGTCAAGGTAAACGGGGTGGACAGACTTCACGGCGGGACCTACAGCCTGATACCCGACCAGATAGAGGCGGGCACATATATGGCTGCAGTGGCCGCCACGGGCGGCTCCATCCTCATTAAAAACGTCATACCCAAGCACCTTGACTGTATCACCGCAAAGCTGCTGGAAATGGGCGTCGAAGTGGAGGAGCGGGACGATTCCGTTCTGGTCAGCAGGAGCGGGAAGCTCAGGCGCACCAATATTAAGACGTTGCCGTACCCCGGTTTCCCCACGGACATGCAGCCGCAGATTTCCACCGTCCTCTGTCTGGCGGAGGGGACCAGCGTGGTCACCGAGGGAGTCTGGGACAACAGGTACAAATACGTAAACGAGCTTAGAAAAATGGGCGCTCAGATACACGTGGACGGAAAAACCGCCATAATCGAAGGGGTCGGGAAGCTCACCGGCGCGCCGGTGGCCGCCTGCGACCTGAGAGCCGGCGCCGCAATGGTAATAGCGGGGCTTTGCGCCGAGGGCGTCACCGTGGTGGAGGACGTCCACCATATAGAGCGAGGATATCAGGATATTGTGGGCAAGCTTAGGTCTTTGGGAGCCGACATCGTGTATATGAGCGAAACGGACGAAACCGCCAGCCCCAGAACCGGAATTGCCGCAATTTAAAAGGAAGACAAGCCCTGCCGGCGAAAGTGTAGCCGCAGGGCAGCATTTTATATTTCAGTCAGTTTATATTGGAGAAGCACATATATGCAAATACACATATTTGCCAGCGGCTCCGGGGGCAACTGCACTCTCGTGAGCTCCGCTGGATCACATATACTTATAGACGCCGGTATTTCCATGAGGAGGCTAAAAACCGCGCTGGGGGAGTTGGGGCTTGTTCCGAAAGATATAAGCGGAGTTCTTATCACCCACGAACACTCCGACCATATTGCAGGGCTCGCCACCATGATAAAACACTGCCAGCTGCCCATCTACGCCCCCCGTACAGTAGGCAACCATCTCAGGTGGTCTATCGCGGGGGTCGAAGATTTTCTGTGTGAAATTCAGGTTGGCCGGGACTTTAAAATAGGGGACATATCCGTCGTGGCCTTTCCCACTCCCCACGACACGCCCCAGAGCGTGGGGTACAGGATGGATTCCGGCGTATGTTTAGGGTATTGCACCGATTTGGGCCATGTGACGGAGGAAGTGCTGGAAGCCCTTTCGGGGGCCGATGCCGCAATAATAGAGGCAAACCACGATGTGGAGATGCTGCGCTTCGGGAGATACCCCTACCAGCTTAAAAGAAGGATTCTCTCGGAGCGGGGCCATTTATCCAACGACGACTGCGGGGACCTGGCGGCGCGGCTGGTGGAAAAGGGCGCCTGGTCCATAGTTCTGGCTCACCTGAGCCGTGAGAACAACCGCCCGGACTTGGCCGAGAAGACCGTATCCGAGGCCCTGGAAAGGGAAGGCATACGCCCCGGCCGGGATGTGACCCTGAAAGTCGCTCCCGAGGCGAAGCTCATGAGCTTGAAGATTGAAAGGAAATGCAGCCCATGCTCAACATAAGACTTGTCTGCGTGGGGAAAATGCGGGAAAAGCATTATATTGAGGCATTTTCTGAATATTCCAAGCGGCTTTCCGCATACTGTAAATTTGAGGTGGACGAGCTGCCGGAGTTCCGACTGGGGATGAGCCCCTCCGACGGGGAGGTGGAGGCCGCCCTGGCCAGGGAGGCCCAGGAAATTGAAAAGCGAATCCCGCCGGGCTCATACGTTATCGCCATGTGCGTCGAGGGCCGGCAGCTTTCAAGCACTGAGCTGGCAGCCCTCCTGGACGACTGCGCCCTGAAGGGCAGAAGCCGGCTGTGCTTTGTAATCGGAGGCTCCTTCGGGCTCCACCACAGCATAAAAAACAGGGCGGACCTGAAGCTGTCAATGTCCAGGATGACCTTTCCCCATCATCTGGCCAGAGTGATGCTGGCCGAGCAGATTTACAGGGGATTTTCCATAATTGAAGGGTCGAAATACCATAAATAGAGGTGAACTGTCCATGAAATGCCACGCCTGCGGAAAAGAGCTGACTGAGGAGTCGGCGTCCTGCCCCAATTGCGGCGCGGAACTCCGGGAGGCTGAAGCCCCCGGAAAAGCCAAGCCTTTCTGGGGCCGGTCGGACAGGGGCAGGCTGCTGGATAGCTGGCCCAGGGGAGAGGATGGGGAGCCCGTGGCTCCGGCCTTTCTGACCCACTGCAGCAGCGTTGGTTTTGAGGACGAGATGCTTGTCAGCATGCTTCGCGCCTACGGCATTCCCTGCCTGAAGCGTTTTCCCGAAAACGGCGTCCTGGGCAGGGTGGTACTGGGCATGAGCGGGACGGGCGCGGACATCTATGTGCCCGTCACAATGCTGGAGGAAGCCAGAAACATACTTGAGGGTGAAAGCGATGTTCAGGTATAAGGACGAATATCAGCGCTGGCTGGACAGCCCCTCCTTAAGCGAGGCCGAGTGGCTGGAACTGCACGAAATCGGCGGCAATGAGGGGGAAATCGAGAGCCGGTTTTTCGCCCCTCTGGACTTTGGAACCGCCGGATTGCGGGGAATTATGGGCATGGGCCTGCACCGCATGAACGTGCACGTGGTGCGGCACGCCACCCAGGCCTTCGCCTCGGTTATCAAGGCGGAAGGGGAAAGCTTCGCCCAAAAAGGTGTGGTTATCTGCTACGACTGCCGCAGGAACAGCGAGGCCTTCGCCCGGGAGGCGGCGGCGGTTATGGCCGCCAACGGGATAAGGGTGCTGATTTTTGACGCCATGCGTCCCACCCCGGAGCTGAGCTTCGCCATCCGCCATTACGGGGCGGCGGGGATTAACATCACCGCCAGCCACAACCCCAAGGATTACAACGGCTATAAGGTCTACTGGTCCGACGGCGCCCAGCTGCCCCCGGAGCATGCCGCCGCAATCGCCAGGGCAATGGGGGAGACGGACATTTTTTCCGGGGTCTCCACCATGGACTTCGACGAGGCAGTGGAAAAGGGCCTGGTTCGGTTCATAGGCGCGGAAACCGACGAGGCCTTTCTGGAAAAGGTCCTGTCCCAGTCAATCGACAGGGACGTGGTGGCCAGGGTGGCCGACAGGTTTAAAATCGTGTACACCCCCTTCCACGGTACCGGCTACAAACTGGTTCCTGAGGCCCTCAGGCGGTTGGGTATGAAACATATTGTGCCCGTCCCGGAGCAGATGGTTATAGACAGCGACTTTTCCACAGTGGAAAGCCCCAACCCTGAAAACCCCGAGAGCTTTTACCTGGCCGTCGGCCTGGCCAAAAAGGTGGGCAGCGACCTTATCATAGGCACGGACCCGGACGCGGACAGGGTGGGTGTTATGGTCCGCACCCCGGAGGGCGAGTATGCGGGCATAAGCGGGAACCAGATGGGTGTGCTCCTGCTGGACTATATTATAAAGGCCAGAAAGGCGGCAGGAACCCTGCCAGAGAACGCCGCCGCAATCAAGACCATAGTCACCACGGAGATGGCCAGGGAGGTTGCCCTGCAAAACGGCGTCCATATGGACGAGACCTTTACGGGCTTCAAGTTTATGGCGGAAAAAGTGGCTGAGTACGAAAGAACCGGCAAGTACGACTGCCTCATGGCCTACGAGGAGAGCTACGGCTACATGATGGGCAGCTACGTCCGGGATAAGGACGCGGTGACTGCCTCGGTGATGATAGCCGAGATGGCGGCCCATTATTTCGAGAAGGGCATGACACTGCTGCAGGCCCTGGAGAGCCTGTACAGGGAATACGGCTGGTTCGGCGAGAGGACCCTAAATCTGCTGATGCCGGGGCTGGACGGCCTGGAAAAAATGAAAAGCCTCATGGAGCGCCTCAGGGCTGAGCCGCCAAAGGAGATTTCCGGCGTACGGGTGGTAAGGATGAGGGATTACCTGAGCGGCCGTATAAGCGTTTCCGGCCTGGGCGTTGTGGGAGAGACCGAGATACGCGGCTCAAATGTCCTCTACTTTGAGCTGGCTGACGGAACCTCCCTTATCGTGCGCCCCTCGGGAACGGAGCCCAAAATCAAGGTGTACATCCTGACCAGAGGGGAGAGCCGCTCCCAGTGCGACCAAAAGCTTGAAAAATACGAGGCATTCGCAAGGACCCTGGGTGCTTAAGTATGGAAATAATATAAAAAATGTTGGAATACGGAGCGCCGTATCCCAACATTTTTATTTCCTGTTTAGCCAATATGCTGTCCAAAGTCTTACGCTTCTTTTTCTTCGATGATATGTTCCGAGTGATTCTCCTGCTCAATGCCGCAGAAGGTTTGGCTGGAGCCGTCGTTGAAGGCGCTGTCAATCAGTTTCAGCAGTTCAAGGGCGCTGCGAAAATTCCGGGTGATGTTTTTTTCGGCCCAAAATACGTTGCCCTGCCAGGTGGCGTTCTGGCGGTACTGGACATGTACTATGAAGGTGGCTTTTTCACCACGTTGATTTGTAATATCCCGTATTGACATTACCTGCACCTCATTTTCAGATCTATTAGGTTCATCATTGCTCGGCGTAAAGCTGCGGGGTTTGTTGGCTGCTTGGGGAATACGTATAGAGTCAAAGAAAGCATCCATGATATTCGTGAGCTGGACTATACCGTCGAATTTAACGGGAGATGAGGAGTAGCAGTGATAGACACCGCCGCCGAAATAGGGATAGTTGACATAATCCACGCATACAGATATGAGATTTGGCGCGTAGTAGTTCAAGCCTGTCCCTCCATTCGGGCCACTATTTACTTATATTTTCGTCACTTTTTAGCCGGGGTTAAATAATGTTAGCTCACGTTGTCCATATTTTCCATGTTGGCGTCGGATACGGCGTCGGAAATCATCTTTGAAATTGCTGCTTCCCCGTACCTCTCTACGTATATCCTGCTTTTTTCGGCGTGGGTAAGGCACCCTGCACCGCCGATGCAGCCTCCGGTGCAGGCCATGCCTTCGATAAAGTTGCCGATAGGCAGGCTCTTGGCTGCTTTTGCGAGAACAGCGATACAGTTTTCAATCCCGTCGGCGGAGATGGGCCTGTACACGAAATCCACGGTTCCGTGCTCTTTTAGGCTTTGGGCCACTGTCTGCAAGGCCTCCGCAGCGGGCAAAGATTCTGCCGAAATAGGAGGCGTGGTTGAGCTCCTCTTCCTCCAATTCGGTGATGTCAATATCCCGGCTGTCGAAAAGTGCCTGCAGCTCCTCAAAGGTTATGACGCAGTCCACATACTGGCTTTCCGGACCTTCCTGAAAAGACTTCTTCTTGGCGGTGCAGGGACCGACAAAGATTACCTTGTCCCCGGGGTACTTCTCCTTCAAGAATTTGCTGATGGTTGCCATGGGGGAAAGGCTGCTGGAAATGTGGTCTGCCAGGGTCGGGAACTTCTTCCTGACAAGTTCAACGAAGGCAGGACAGCAGGAGCTGGAGAGATAGCGGCGCTCCACAAGCTCCTGTGCTTCCTCGTAGGCTACCATGTCTGCGCCCAGGGCGGCCTCAACAACGGAGTGGAAACCAAGTTTACGCAGGCCGCTGATTACCTGACCCAGCTTGGCGTATGTAAACTGGCTGGAAATGGCGGGGGCAACCACTGCGTGGACCCGGTATTTCGTGTTGTTCTCGCTACCCTTGAGTATGTTTATGGCGTCCAGAATATAGGACTTATCCATTATGGCGCCGAAGGGGCACTGGTACACGCAGGCGCCGCAGGAGACGCACTTAATTAATGTTATATTTTTATCTTTCAGCTCTATTATAGCGCAAACTTTCCTTCAATACAACAAAAAATGTGGGCATTCCCCGCCCACAATGCCTGTTTCTACCAAAAGCAACTATGTTTTTGCAAGAGATGCATCATTGGTAGGCAATTAATATGAAAAAGGCAACATCAATTAAGTTATTCTTATTCAGTATCGCTACCTCTCGGCATACTTTTATTATTAACATTATACCCTCATAATCAATATATCTTATTAAGAAAAAAGTTTTAACAAGCCCAAGCTCGTCATAGGATGTACCAAGATTATGTTTGGGGGTAGTCCTATGAGGAGATATTTAAAGATGCTGCAGGAGCGTAAGAAAGTGGTGGCAGGGGTGGCCCTTGTTTTGGCTGTCGTGCTGATATTCTGGGTTGTAAACAGCCCCAGGATTATTGGCGTGGCGGCCACCACAAGGCAGCTTCCCATTTACTGCGTAAAGAGGGACGACAAATGCGTTTCCCTCACGTTTGACGCCGCTTGGGGCAATGAAGATACCGAACAACTGATAGAAATATTAGGAAAATACAATGTAAAAGCCACGTTTTTCGTCTGCGGGTTCTGGGTGGATAAGTATCCGGAGTCTGTGAAGGCGCTGTACAACGCTGGGCACGAGATAATGAACCACTCGGACGACCACGCCCATTTCTCAAAGCTGTCGGCGGAGGAGATAGTCAGGAATGTCACCGCCTGCAATGAAAAAATCGCCAAGATAACGGGCGTGACTCCGACTTTGTTCCGCCCGCCATATGGCGAGTATGACGATAATGTGATTAGCACAATCAACAGCATGGGCATGTACGCCATCCAGTGGGACGTAGATAGTTTAGACTGGAAAGACCTGTCCGCCGACCAGATAAAGGAGCGGGTGCTCAAGAGGGTAGGCCCCGGGTCTATAGTGTTGTTCCACAACGCCGCGAAGAACACGCCCGCCGCCCTGCCGGGTATAATCGAAGGCCTTTTGGCCGGTGGGTATAAGATTATTCCCGTTTCGGAGATCATTTTGCAGGGCGAATACAAAATAGACCATACTGGGACGCAGTATAAGCCGTAAAGCAGTGGCTTTTTTAGCCACTGCTTTTTTAAAGATGCACCCACCAGACTTAGATTTGTAATGCGTTTATCTGATTAAAAGTATTTCCCCGATTAATTCTCATCATAACTTTTCGCTATAAGTACTTTAGCCTTTTCAAAATCGTCTTGACTATTTATTCTCACCTCTAAATTTCCTGTGCCGTAATGACCAATATTTCTCACATCTCTTGTAAAACCTTCTTTTAACTCTACTTCGTCGGGGTTAATGTTCAAGTAAATAAGAATTGTTTTGCTTTTTGGATAAATTTCTACGCAAGCAAAATTTCTAATTTTTTTAAAAGCAATGTAATATTTTAGAACTTTTTCCTGAATATCATCTCCGAGGTTTAGTATGAAGTCCCTAACTGAATAATACATGTCCTGTAATTCTTTATCAGCTTGTTGTAAGTATTCAGTTACGGTTTTGTATGCACTATGCTTAGTTGAACCATCATCTGAAACTATAGCTGTCTGTGATGCCGTAGTAGCATTTACCAGTTCAAACAGAATCAAGTCGTCCTCATATTTTTTATATCTTATAAGTTCTATATTCCTGTTAATCTGTTTTACAGCGTATTCATCAAACTTTGTAAAATCCCCTGCAATACACAAGAGTCTCGGCATGGACCATTCAATCTTATCGCCAATTCCTTTCCCCATTTTCTCCATTACAAGCAATTTGAATTCTGCTTTATGGTCCATTAGCCAATCAAGATAATACAGTCCCTGGTTTATTACATTTTCATTTAATGCTCTTTTGTATTCTAGTATCACAGGGCAATAGTTTTCGTCTATCCCCAAAGAATCAATTCGCCCTCCATGATTTTTACCTGTAGGATATTCAGAAGCAAGAAACTTGATCCCAAAGAATGTTTCCATATTGTTTTCAATTAGCGTCTGAAGAGATTTCTCAATGGCTACTGAAGTACCTACAAGTTCTTTTGCTTCATTTTTGATTCTAAAAAGTTTCAAATCGCTCATTAAAACAACCCCCAAGCCCTTAAATCGTAATAATGCACCGTCTCTACTAGCTTCATTTCTGATTAATGATGGTGCCCTTTTTAATATGATACTGAATATTGTTTTTTTCGCAGAAGCTTATTACAATCGCTGCTTGCTCATTGTAGAAGGCACATGATGTAATGTGTAGGAATTGACTTCCTTACTATAATTTGCACGTCCAAAAATAATTTTATCAGTAAACGCTATGGTTTCTAAAATTTCTTTTATGTCCTGCTTTACTATATTGGGAGTTGGGTATGGCTCTATGCTGATCCATGTCCCAACGTTTATTGGATCAACTCACTTAGCGTAATTCCAAACCCGTCACAAATTTTCTTTATAGTGCGGTGGTTGGGTTATTGCTTCCGCCGTTGACGATGTTGCTTAGCGTTGATTGGGTAATGCCAGAGATAGTTCCGATGCATTTCTGGAGCGATCTTAGCACTATCAACACCAGGGTGAACAATTTTTTACTTCTTTCATTTATACTCACACATCCGGTAATTTCTCCCGAAGCATTGTAACCGCGCGCTTTGTCAGATTTTCTATATCCTGTACGGTTAGCCTGTATGCGCTGACAACCTGAGCAGTAGGCTTTGGCTCGGGCGGCAGAAGGTCTGCTATGTGCAGGTCGATGACTGTCACCGCTTCGACGCCCGTTCTGTTTTTGAGTGCACTTGGTAATCCAGGATTGTTGCCGCCGCTTATCGAAACATATGCATATTTTTGCGGATGTTTTGCGGATGTTTTTTTAGTTGTTTCAGATACGACCGCAACGGGAATGCGGGCTGCCCCATCCATACCGGCGCTATAAAAATAATAAGATCATATGCGGACATAACTTGCGGTGTGGGCTCTGTTTGTGGTGTTCTCCCGAAAACAAGATCCGCCGCAATCGTGCCGTTTGCGCGTTTTTTTGGCTCCGTTATTCTTATGTGGTCACTTTAAGCTCCTCGGCAATACGTTTTGCCAAAGCCTCGTTATTACCTGTAAGAGAAAAGGACATAACGACCGTTTTCATATACTTTCACTCCTTCTTACTCGCGGGGCAGTTCCTCAGTCAGCCCCATTATACACTCTCCGATATCCATCTATTGGTATTAATTTTAGTAGCCTTGCCTTTATTGTACTATTTTTTTCAAAATAGTAAATAATTGTTCGATTTACCCCAAATAATTTGTTATCTTATTTCCTGCTCTACTTAGAGTTATGCCAAATCCATCGCAGATTTTTTTGGTTGCGGCGGTTGGATTATTGCTCCGCCGTTGGCGATGTTGTTTATCGTTGAGCCGCCTTATTTTCAGGTTCCCCAATCCAGCATACGCACGGGAGACTATTGACTTGTCCGATGTTTGCACCCATAATTATATATAGAACAGGAACGCGTGGCGTTTATGAAAGGGTGGGGAATTTGAATAGGGCACATAAATCATCCTCCGTTATGAGCGAGCCTTTTTCCTGCCAGCGGGGCGGCTTGACCATACGCGGCCGCGTTTTCCGGCAGGGAGGGGGCGTTCGGCCTGCCGTGATTGTCTGCCACGGATTTATTGCCAACCAGCGCTCCGTAAGGCACTATGCCCGGTTTCTGGCCGGGCTCGGCTGGGCGGCCTTTACCTTCGATTTCTGTGGCGGCGGCCTGTGGGGCTCAAGCGACGGGAAACAGTCCGAAATGTCGGTCCTGACTGAAGTGGATGACCTGCGGGCGGTCATAGAATACGTAAAGCAAAGGGAGGACGTGGACGCCGGGAGTCTTTCCCTTATGGGCTGCAGCCAGGGTGGTGTCGTCTGCGCGCTGACCGCCACACAGATGCCGGGAGAGATTGAGCGCCTTATCCTTTTCTATCCGGCTCTTTGCATACCCGACGACGCCCGACGGGGCAGGATGCTGTTTGCCAGATTTGACCCAGAAAACGTCCCGCCTGTGGTCAGCCGCTTCCCTATGAAACTGAGCGCCGGGTACGTAAACGCCGTTAAGGACATGGATATCTATGACGAGATTCGGGGATACGAAGGGCCGGTCCTGCTGGTCCACGGCATCAAGGACAGGATTGTCAACATCTCGTATTCGAGACGGGCCAGGGAAGTGTACAAGCGGTGCGAATACCTGGAGATTGAGGGCGGCCGCCACATGTTCCAGAGAAAGCACGACCGGATGGCCATGGAGGCTTTGGAAAAATTCATGACGGGCAGGGCCCTGGAACCCGCCGGCTGTAGACCCGGCCCTTGAAAGAATAAGGAAGAGGGCTCCTTTGTATGCCCTCTCCCTTTTGTGTTGCTATTTCTTATTGGCGCGGAAAAATGCGACCGCCACGGCGCCGGGTCCGGAGTGGGTCCCGATGGTGCAGCCTATGCTGCTGACCGGCAGGTCCTCGGCCTTTCCCCTGTAGAGATGCTCGCTGTCCGCAATGTACTTTTTCAGCAGCACATCGGACAGCCCGCTGTAGGCAAGGCAGAAGGGCCTGCTGAAATCAATACCTTCCCTGTCGACAAACTCGATAAGCCTGTTGTTGCCGTTTTTGGACCCTCTGGCCCTCCCCAGCAGGACAACCTCGCCGTCCTGTACCGATATTACCGGTTTTATGGACAGCATCTCCCCGGCAAAGGCCACGGTGGGGGAGATGCGGCCGCCCCGCTTTAAATATTCCAGGGTGTCAAGCAGTGCGATAAGGCGGATTTCCTTTTTCTCACGCTCAAGGGCGGCGGCAATTTCCTCTCTTGAAAGACCCCGGTCCCTCATCTCTATTGCCCTGAGAATCAAAAGCCTCTCGCCTATACATACGTTCTCGCTGTCCACCACCGAAACGCAGTCTCTGAAGTTTTCCGCCGCGATACAGGCGCTTTGATACGTGCCCGAAACCTTCGTGGAGAGGGTGATGCAGACAGCCTCGTCTCCGGCGTCCTTCACCTTTTGGAAGACCTGTTCAAATTCATAGGCCGTAATCTGGCAGGTGGTGGGCATCACGTCCGTTTCTATCAGCTTTTCAAAAAACTGCCGATGGTTTAGGGTTATGCCGTCCAGATATTCCTCGTCCCCGAAGACAACCTTTATGGGCAGTATCTCTAAGTCAAGTTTTCTTGCTTCCTCTTGCGTAATGTCGCTTGCGGAATCTGCTATTATCCTGATGCTCATAATGATTACCATCCCTCCATTTTAATGTGGTTATCACTGATAACCTATTCCATAATATATTTTTTTGCGGCGGCAGTCAAGGGAAAATTCAGCCGCAATATGAGTGTTTTGTATCCGCCTTTGCATTTTGGGTTGACAGGCAGCCCAAAGCATGTAAAATAGTACATGCATAAAAAATATGAGGACGTAAGCTTATGAACAGGGATAACCAAAACGACGCCATCGGCACCCGCGAGCAGCTTATCCTTGCTGGGCTTAAAGAGCTGACAGAGCATGGCATAGGCAGCTTTTCCACCAGGCGGGTTGCCAAGAGGTGCGGGGTTTCCTGCGCCGCGCCGTATAAGCATTTCCGCAATACCCAGGAGTTTATTGCCGAAATCCTGGGTTATATTAACGAGATGTATTACGAGCGGCAGGACAAAATTCTTGAAAAGTACAGGGACTGCAGCCCCAGGAAGCAGATGGTGGAGATAAGCCTGGATTTTATCCGTTTTCTTGTGGAGTACCCGGTATTTCGCCGGGTTATCATGCAGAGCTTCAGGGACTGCGACGAGAAATACCGCTGCCTCAGGGGACAGCTCAGCGAGCGGACATACAAAATAGTTTCGGAGTACTGCGATTCCGTAAATATGCCTGAGGACGTCCGGCGGCGGAAAATCTTTATAATCCGCTCCATTGTTTACGGGGCCGCGCTCTTCTTCGATAACGGCGAAATGGAATACACGGATGAAAACATGGCCATGGTGGCGTCGCTGATTGAAAGGGAATTTGACCTGTCTTGAGCTGTCCTCCCCGGCCGGACAGTCTCAAGGATTA
The DNA here is from genome assembly GCA_050944015.1 of Oscillospiraceae bacterium. GTDB lineage: Bacteria > Bacillota > Clostridia > Oscillospirales > Oscillospiraceae > DUOX01. The sequence goes on along the minus strand of JBMNQG010000011.1, from coordinate 6,599 downwards.
ATATTGATTGGCAATACCATATTAAAGAAAAAATATAGCATATAGAAAGACAGAGGGTATTTAAGTGGAAAACAGAAAAACAAAATATGCAGTGGCCGTGACGGGCACGCTGCTGATGCTTCTAATCGGACTATTTTACGCCTGGTCCCTTTTCCGGGTGGGCCTTTCGGAGTTCTTTCCCGCTTGGAGTTCAGCCGACGTCTCCCTGAACTTCACGCTTTTTATTGTGTTCTTCTGCAGCGGCGGGCTGGTGGGGGGCAAAATGGCCGCCCGTTTCGGCAGGCAGAAGGTAATGTTTACCTCCGCAGCACTGCTGCTGATTGGCTTGCTGGTCTTTACCACTATCAGGAACATGAGCCCTTCCTCGGCGCTTATTATAACCTATTTGAGCTACGGCGTCATTTGCGGCCTGGGAGTGGGAATGTCATATAATGTTATTATTAGCGGCGTCACAGCATGGTTTCCCAAAATCACGGGACTCATGTCGGGCATACTGCTGACTGGTTTCGGCTTCGGCAGCCTGATAATCGGCTCCGCCATGATGGAGCTGGCAAAATACATTGGATTTTTCAGGACCTTCGCGGTGACGGGTGCAGTCCTGGCGGTGGCTTTGGTGGCAGCATCCTTCCTGCTGCGCAGGGAGCCGCAGTCCGCGGCCGAAACCAAAACCGACGCCGCGCAGCTCCAGGGAATGACCACAGGCCAGATGGCGAAAACCCCGGAATTCTGGCTGTACTTTTTCTGGTGCATATTCATAAGCTGCTCCGGCCTGCTGGTTATTAACAGCGCGGCCAATATTGCCATATACTTCGGCATCGCGGCGGCTTTGGGCCTTATCGTGTCCCTGTTCAACGGCTTTGCCAGAATTGGCATGGGCGCCTTCTTCGACCGGTTCGGCGGGCACCGCTCAATGATTCTCAACATTGGCTTGGCTTTTTTTGCCGCGATTATGCTCCTGCTGGCTTCTTATACCGGCAGCGTAGTCCTGATGTTTTTGGGAATGCTTGCCGCCGGCGCCACCTACGGGGGCGTCATGGCCCTGAACCCTTCCATTATAAAATCCTTTTTCGGTCAAAAGCATTTTGGCACTAATTTCAGCCTTATAATCCTCAGCGGAATACCCGCCTCCTTCGTGGGGCCTTACGTGTCGGGGCTTTTGCTTGACGCCTCCGGCGGGGACTATACCAGCACGTTTTATGCAATGCTCGGCTTTTCCATAATAGGGCTGGTGTTTTTCCTCATACTCTGCCGCAGAAAGGGTTCTTCGTTCTGAGTTTTAGCCGGACAGGATTTGCCGGTTTTTGAAAATCCTATACTTTTATGTTTCAGCTTCCAGTCATACTTTGCCCTGCGCCCGCATATAATGGGTATATGTTTTCTTCGTGCAGTCTCAGATGGGGGTGAAGAAATGGGCAAAGATATAGACGACATGATTTACGGAGATGCTGAGACAAAGCCCAGCGAGAGATAATGCTGGCGCTACATATGATAAAAAGCTGACCTGGCGAAGGCGTTCAGGTCAGCTTGATTGATTTTATGGAAAAAATTTGTTAAGCGGTGACGTGCCGCCCGCCGGGGGCCTTCAGGCCGTCCTTTTCTTCCCGGGCCACCGCCAGCATGAGCTTGATGCGGTTTTCCTGATTGACCCGGGTGGCGCCGGGGTCGTAGTCTATGGCCACAATGTTTGCGCCGTAAAGCTCACGCAGCCGGCGTATCATGCCCTTGCCCACAATGTGGTTGGGCAGGCAGGCGAAGGGCTGGGCGCAGACTATGTTCCTGTAGCCGTGGTGTATCAGCTCCACCATTTCCGCGGTCAAAAGCCAGCCTTCACCCATTTTGCAGCCGGGGCCGATTATTTTTGTTCCTTCCTCGAACAGCTTTTTGTGGGGCCAGGGGGCGATGAATACCTCCTGCTTTTCCACGGCCTTAATCAGCATGTCCTCATAGCTGAGAAGGTAGTTTAGCGCAGCCTCCCTTATGACACGGTTCACCCGCGTCCCGCCGTAAAGGTCTATGTCCACCACGCCGTTTACGGCGCAGTAGAGGAGAAAGCCTAAAAGACCGGGAACCATGACCTCGCAGCCCTGGGAGGCCAGGAATTTCTCCAGCTGGTTGTTGCCCAGAGGAGAGTATTTGACGTAGATTTCGCCCACGATGCCCACCTTCACCACGTCACGGGGAGTTCGTTCTATGGCGGCGAAGGAGGCGGCAATCTCGTCCAGCCACTTGGCCATGTCCCGGCGGGAATAGCCGCGGCCCCGCCCCATTAGCTCCGAAAGCCGCTCTACCCAGACTTGCACCAGGGCGTCGCTTTCGCCTGGCGTCACCTCGTAGGGGCGGGTCTGGTTGGAAAGCAGCATCAGCATGTCCCCGTAAACAAGAGCCGCCAGACCCCGGCGCACCAGGGGCAGGGTCAGTTTGAAGCCGCTGTGTTTTTCAATGCCCGCATAGCTGATGGATATGACTGGGATGTGCCCCAAACCGTCGGCCTTCAGGGCCCGGCGCAGCAGGTGTATGTAGTTGGAGGCCCGGCAGCCGCCGCCTGTCTGGGGCATGATGAGGGCTACCTTGTCCAAATTGTACCTGCCGCTGTGGAGGGCGTCCATTATCTGGCCTATAACCAGCAGGGCGGGAAAGCAGGTGTCGTTATGTACGTATTTCAGCCCGTTGTCGATAATGCTCTGGTCGGTGCTGGTGAGCAGTTCCGCCTTGTATCCGTAGTTTAGAAATACGTTTTTTATGAGCGCGAAGTGTATGCTGCACATGTCGGGGATGAGGATTGTGTGGGTCTTTTTCATTTCGGCGGTAAATTCAGGCCAGAGCCGCTTCTTTGACATTATCCTCACTCCCTTTCTCATGCCTTTTCTTGTAGTTTACGGCGGCAAGCAGGCTGCGGATTCTTATCCGCACCGCGCCAAGATTTGTAATCTCGTCAATTTTAATCTGCGTGTATATGCGGCCGCCGTCCTCCAGTATGCTGCGGACCTCATCGGTGGTGATGGCGTCAACACCGCAGCCAAAGGAAACAAGCTGTACCAGGTTCACGTCGGGGTCGCCGCTTTCGACAATGAACCTGGCGGCGGCGTACAGGCGGGCGTGATAGGTCCACTGGTTGAGGACGGTGGTGGGGAAGGGCTCCACCATGTTGCTGACGCTGTCCTCGCTGATTACCGCCGCGCCGATGTCGCAGATAAGCTCGTCAATGCCGTGGTTTATCTCCGGGTCAAGGTGATAGGGCCTGCCCGCCAGAATTATGACGGGTTTGCCCTGCCTGCGGGCGGCGGCCAGAATTTCCTTGCCCCTGGCCCGCACCTTGGCGAGAAATGCGTCCTTTTCCTCATAGGCCAGCCTGGCCGCCCTTTTAATCTCCGTTAGGGGGATTTCGGGGAAATACTTTCCCAGTATGGCCTGCATCTTTTTGGGGAAATCCCGTGGCCGGTGGATTCCTATGTAGTCGTATATGAACTTACGGTCGTCCAGGGCGTGGACGTTGTTGGCTATGACCTCAGGATAGTAGGCCACCACCGGGCAGTTGTAGCGGTTGTCCCCGAGGCCCTCGTCAAAGTTATAGGACAGGCAGGGGTAGAATATGGCGTCGCAGCCCTCCTCAAGAAGCTTGCAGACGTGGCCGTGAATTAGCTTGGCCGGATAACAAACCGTATCCGAGGGGATGGTGTGCTGCCCGAAGAAATAGGTTTCCCGGGTCGATTCCGGGGAGTTGCGGACCTCGAAGCCCAATTCCGTGAAGAAGCGGTGCCAGAAGGGCAGCATCTCGTACATGTTCAGGCCCAGGGGGATTCCTATAACCCCCCTGCGGCCGGGGACGGGCCTGTACTCGGACAGGAGCTGCCATTTGTACTCGTAGAGGTTGAGCCGCGCTCCCGGCGCCTTTCCGGTGAGGGGGCGCTCGCAGCGGTTCCCGGATATGTACCTGCGGCCGCCGTCAAAGATGTTTATGGTCAGGCGGCAGTTGTTGGTGCAGCCCCCGCAGTTTGCGGCGCGCACTTGGTGGTTGAAGCTTTTCAGCTCCTCCGGACCCAGAATGGAGCTGTTTTTCAGGCCGTTTTCCCTGGCGTAGAGGGCGGCGCCGTAGGCGCCCATAAGGCCGGCAATGGAGGGCCGGATTACCTGCCTGCCGGTTTCAAGCTCGAAGGCCCGCAGCACCGCGTCGCTCATGAATGTGCCGCCCTGGACCACGATGTGCTCGCCCAAATCCGAAGGGCGCGCCACTCGGATGACCTTGTAAAGGGCGTTTTTGACCACGCTGATGGACAGCCCGGCGGAAATGCAGGACAGGTCCGCCCCGTCCTTCTGGGCCTGCTTTACGGAGGAGTTCATAAACACCGTGCAGCGGGACCCCAGGTCCACGGGCGCCTTGGCGAAAAGCCCCAGGGCTGCGAACTCCGCCGGGGAATAGCCCAGTGCCCCCGCGAAGGACTGAAGGAAGGAGCCGCAGCCGGAGGAGCAGGCCTCGTTTAGGAAGATGTTGTCGATGGCCCCGTTGCGGATTTTGAAGCACTTGATATCCTGCCCGCCTATGTCAATAATAAAGTCCACGTCGGGGTCGAAGGCCAGGGCAGCGGTAAAGTGGGCTATGGTCTCCACCACGCCCATGTCAAGGGAAAAGGCGTTTTTTATAATCTCTTCCCCGTAGCCTGTGGAGGTGGCGCCGGCCACCACCGCGTCGGGGGATTCTTCGTAAAATTCTGTCAGGAAGTCACGAACCAGCGGCACCGGGTTGCCGCTGTTGGCCGTATAGCGGGAGAAGATAATCTCCCCGTCTTCGTTTATGGCGACGCATTTGACGGTGGTGGAGCCCGCGTCTATGCCCAGCCACGCCCGTTTGGAGGGGGTGAGCCGGGCGTTTGACGCTATTTTGCTTTTTGAGTGGCGTTCTGTAAAGTCGTTATATTCCTCCATGGATGCGAAAAGGGGCGTACCCTGCCTGTATCTGGACACAGAGTCGTATCCGCGTATTTTCTCCGTCGTTTCCTTCAGGTCCAGGGAGGGCAGGTCCGGCGTCAGGGCGGCGCCATAGGCCACATAGTACAGGGAGTTTTCCGGGCAAACGCCCTTGACCCCCAGCACTTTGTCAAAGGCCAGCCTCAGCTGGGGCAGGAAGGTGAGGGGGCCTCCCAGGTACAGGACGTTGCCCTTGATTTCCTTACCCTGGGCCAGGCCGGCCACCGTTTGGTTCACCACGGCGTAAAAGATGCTGGCGGCTATGTCCTCCCGGGTGGCGCCCTGGTTCAGCAGGGCCTGTATGTCGGATTTGGCGAACACACCGCAGCGGGAGGCTATGCCGTGCACCCTTTCGCTGCGGGAGGCCAGCTCGTTCATGTCGTCGGCGGAGATGCCCAGCAGGGTGGCCATCTGGTCGATAAAGGCGCCGGTGCCGCCGGCGCAGGAGCCGTTCATGCGCACCTCCATCGCCCCTGTAAGGAAGAGAATTTTCGCGTCCTCGCCCCCAAGCTCGATAACCGTGTCGGTGCCCGGTTGTAGCCGTCCCACGGCAATTCGGGTGGCGTAAACCTCCTGGGTGAAGGGGATGTCCAGCGCCTCGGCAAGTCCCATGCCCGCTGAGCCGGAAACGCAGACGGGGCAGGAGGCTAGGCCCGGAAGCTCCGCCATTATCTCCTCCAGCATGTCTGCGGCCTTCTCCGCAATCTGGGAGAGGTGGCGGCGGTACTGCTTGTATATGATTTTCTGATTGTCATCCACGACAGCGCATTTGAGAGTCGTGGAGCCGACATCAAGTCCTATCCTCATTCCACTTGTCCTTTCGTTGCGACTATCATTTCATAATAACACATATTTGTGAACAAATCTATGAAAAAGTGAGATGGGACGGGGCTTGTTACCGGGGGCGCTGTTATACTCTCCGAGGGGCCGCTTTTTGTTAGCCTTTCCCCAAACTACCACCGCACCAGCAGCGTTCAGCGGAAACAGAGGTATGCACCTTTGAAGTCTGTTTCCCATGAATACAGCATATATCCTCACACAAACGCATTATCCCCAACAACAGTGGGGGAGATTCGCAAGAGGGGGGCGGCTTTGTAATAGCCCCCTCTTGTGCGGCTCTTTGGTGACTTTCTGGCCGAGCAGAAAGTAGCCCCCCGGAGGGATAACCATCTACATATTATCACCGGAGATAAGCATAAGAGTTAACAAAAAAATCTTCCCCCCTGCCGGGGGCGGTACTTTTTCTCGTGGAAAAGTACCCAAAACACGCTTAAGGGCTTTGCCCTTAAGAATCCCATAAATAAAAAGACCGCTTCGCTTTGCCTCCCGCCGGCGACAAGCGCCGGAAAATACGGCTGCACGACTCCGTGCGTGCGCCTGTGCAGGTAGCGAAAACAAAGGCATGCACCTTTAAAGTCTGTGTATGCGGATTCAGGACAATTCCAACCTCATGCGCACCGGCTAACTTTTAGGGGGGAGATTCGCAAGAGGGGGGCGGCTTTGTAAGAGTCCCCCTCTTGTGCGGCTCTTTGGCTACTTTCTGGCCGAACAGAAAGTAGCCCTCCGAAGGGCGATAAAAAGTGGCGTCCCAGGTATGAAGGCGGAAAATAAAAAAGGTCCCGGAGGATATCCGGGAC
>JBMNQG010000010.1:0-53301 GCA_050944015.1 Oscillospiraceae bacterium | reverse complement strand
GAACCTTACCCAGGACCACCTGGACTTCCACGGCACAATGGAGGAGTATGCCAAGGCCAAGGCTCTGCTTTTCAGGCAGTGCGATAAGGGAGCGGTCAACTTGGACGACCAGTGGGCGGAATACATGCTGAAAGAAGCGCAGTGCCCCATGCTGACCTTCGCCACGAAAAGGAACGAGGCCGACCTTGTGGCCAAGGATATCAGGTTCTCCACCGACGGGGTGAAGTTTTGCGTCCTGACCCCGCAGTCGCTGGAGAGGGTGCGTTTGGGGATTCCCGGGCGCTTTTCCGTGTACAACGCCCTTGCGGTTGTCGCCTGCGGCACGCTGCTGGGAATTGAAACCTCCCGCGTAGCTGAAGCCCTGTCCACCGCCAGGGGCGTGAAGGGCAGGATGGAGGTAGTGCCCACGGACGGGGACTACACCATAATCATAGACTACGCCCATACTCCCGACGCCCTGGAGAATGTGCTCAAATCCATGAAGGAAGTGGTTCCCGGGCGGCTGGTTGTGCTGTTCGGCTGCGGCGGGGACAGGGACAGGACGAAGCGGCCGATAATGGGCAAAATCGCCGCCAAATACGCTGATTTTGTAATCGTCACCTCGGATAATCCACGGACTGAAGAGCCGAGCGGCATTATTGCGGACATTATGGCGGGGGTTGAGGGCACGAAGACTCCCCATGCAGTTATTGAGGACAGGCGGGAGGCCATAGCTTTCGCCATCGAAAACCACTGGCCGGGGGATGCCATTATCCTTGCCGGAAAGGGCCATGAGACCTACCAGATTGTCGGCAAAACCAAGTACCATATGGATGAACGCGAAATAGTTGCAGAAATCTTGGAGAAGAGGAAAAACCAATGACAGTGAAGCTGATAACGGCTTTCATACTATCTTTTCTGATAGCCACGATAGTGGGCAAGTACCTGGTGCCGTGGCTGGTAAAAATCAAAGCTGGCCAGAGAATACGTGACGACGGTCCCACCTGGCACATGAGCAAAACCGGGACTCCCACCATGGGCGGAATCATATTCATCGCGGGTGTGAGCATAGTATGCATCACCGTGGGTTTCTCAGAAATGATGCGGGGCGAATACGGTCACATCTTTGTGCTGTTGTTTTCAATGATATATGGAGCCGTGGGCTTTCTGGATGACTTTGAGAAGCTGAGGAAGCGGCAAAACCTGGGACTTACGGCAAGGAGGAAATTCCTGCTCCAGCTGGTGGTGGCCATTGCCTTCCTTTTCCTGCTCAGGCGTTTCGGGTACCTGGCCCCCAACCTTTACATTCCCTTCTGGAACAAGACCGTTCCTATACCGGAAGTTGTCTATTTTGTATTTGCCGCTTTTATAATCGTGGCAACCGTCAACGCGGTAAATCTTACTGACGGAGTTGACGGCCTGGCCGCCGGCACAACTTTGCCGGTATGCATATTCTTCTCCTCGGTAGCCTTTTTCTGGGGCCGCGAATACCACTCCATAGGCATATTCGCAGCCGGACTCGCCGGGGGGCTTCTGGGTTTCCTGCTGTATAATTTCAACCCCGCCAAAATCTTTATGGGGGACACCGGTTCCCTGTTCCTGGGGGGCGCGGTTGCCGCCATGGCCTTCTCCATGGATATGCCCCTTATAATTCTGGTGGTGGGGATAATCTACGTGATTGAAGCCCTTTCCGACGTGATTCAAGTATTTTATTTCAAGCTCAGCGGCGGAAAGCGTGTTTTTAAGATGGCGCCTTTCCATCACCACCTTGAAATGGGCGGCTGGACGGGCAAAAAGTGGTCCGAAAAGGAGCTTTTCGTGCTGTTTACGGGCATTTCGCTGCTGTTCTCAGTGATTGCCTTTGCGGGCGTTATTGACCGATTCAGCTATTAGGCTTTTCCGTCGGCGGCCTTCTGAAGTAAGGCCGCCGGTTCGGAATCAAAAAGGGGAGGCATGCATATGCAATATGAAAACACCAGACTGGCCGACTATACCGACGATGCCTCCATCGGCAGAGGGAGCGTGGATCTGCCTCTTGCCCTGCTGACCCTGCTTCTGCTCGCTATCGGGGTCATTATGGTTTTATCCGCCAGTTTTGCCAGGGCATATTACGACCTTGAAAACGAGACCGGAGGCAACGCCGTTTATTACTTTTACCGCCAGCTGATATTTGCTCTTGGCGGTGTGGGCGTCATGTTTATTGCCTCCAAGTTTCCCTTAAGTTTTTACCGCAGGTTTTCGCTGCCCCTGCTGCTTGTGGCGCTTCTGCTGCTTCTGCTGGTGCCTTTCGTGGGCGTGGAGTCCGGCGGCGCCCGCCGCTGGATAGACCTGGGCTTTACAACCTTCCAGCCCTCGGAGATAGCCAAAATTGCCATAATCCTGTTTTTTGCCAACCTTATTTGCCGCCTGAAAAGCAAAATGGCCACCTTCAAATACGGCATTTTGCCTTTCGTGGGCATTCTGGCGCTGGTGGTTGGGCTGCTGGTGCTGGAGCCCCACTTTTCCGCATCAATCATCATTATTGCCATCGGCGCCGTTATGATGTTCATAGGCGGGGCACGGCTCTACTGGTTCGTTGGCGGGGCTGTGGTCATGGTCGCGGTTGGCGCCATACTCATAGCCTTTTTTCCCTATGCCTCAACACGCATTACAACCTGGCTGGACCCCTTCGCCAACCCCACGGGGGAGGGGTGGCAGATTATTCAGTCCCTTTACGCCGTGGGCAGCGGCGGCCTGATGGGCCTGGGGCTGGGCCAGAGCCGGCAGAAATATCTCTATCTGCCGGAGGAACATAACGACTTTATATTCTCCGTTGTCTGCGAGGAGCTGGGCTTTATAGGAGCGTTGCTAATCCTCTGCCTGTTCGCCCTCCTTATCATCCGGGGATACTGGATTGCAATGCACTGCAGGGACCGCTACAGCTTCCTGGTCTGCACTGGGATAACCACGCTACTGGCAATTCAGGTTATCCTCAACGTGGCGGTCTGCACGAACCTGGTGCCCTGCACCGGAATATCCCTGCCCTTTTTCAGCTACGGGGGTACGGCGCTCCTAATACAGATGGCGGAGGTGGGCATAATTTTAAGTGCATCCCGCGACATACCGGGCAAGTAAGCTCCGGCAAAAAGCGGAGAATCCCTGAAAGGATACATTCAAATGAAATTCCTGTTTACCTGCGGAGGTACTGCCGGACACATAAATCCCGCTCTGGCGGTTGCCGGTCGAATAAAAGAACTGCTTCCCGACTCGGAAATTCTATTTGTCGGCGCTGAAGGCAACATGGAAACGGAGCTGGTCCCCAGAGAGGGCTTTGAAATCGCCACCGTTACCATTACGAATCTGCGCCGCAGCATGAGCCCGGAGGCCATTTCTCATAACCTGAAAACCCTGACAAACATTCCCCGTTCGCTGAGCCAGGCTCGGCGCATAATAAAGGACTTTCAGCCGGACGTGGCCATTGGAACCGGAGGCTATGTCTGCTATCCCGTGCTGCGGGCGGCCTCCGGCCTGAAAATTCCCACCGCCCTCCACGAGAGCAACGCGGTGCCGGGGCTCACCACAAAGCTTCTGGCTCCCATCGTCGACAAGGTGATGGTGGGCTTCGAGGACAGCAAAAACTACTACAAGAACCCGGAAAAGGTGGTAGTTACCGGTACTCCCGTCCGGGGCGATTTTGTCCGCATTGACAAGGCCCAGGCCAAGGCGGAACTGGGCCTTCCCCAGAATAAGCCCCTGGTTGTTTCTGTTTGGGGTTCTCTGGGCGCAAGCCACATGAACAGCATAATGGTAAGCTTTATCGAGCGGGCATGCGCAAAGCCCTTTTTCACACTTATCCACTCGGCTGGTAAAAGAGGCTTTGTGGAGATGCGGGAAGAGCTGGCCAGGCAGGGGGTCGCCGAATATCAGAAAAAAGGTATAGACGTACGGGAGTATATTTACGACATGCCAAGGGTTATGGCGGCGGCGGATTTGGTTCTCTGCCGGGCGGGGGCTTCCACCCTCAGCGAGCTTGCCGTGCTGGGCAAGCCGGCGGTGCTGATTCCATCCCCCAACGTTACAAACAATCACCAGGAGAAAAACGCCCGGGCGCTGGAAAAGGCAGGCGCCGCCAAGGTCCTTCTTGAGGGAGAGTTTAATGCTGACAGCCTGATGGGAATCGTGTCCGAGCTACTAAACCAGCCGGAAAAGCTGGAGAGCATGTCCCGGGAAATGTTGAAGCTTGGCATTCCCGACGCAACGGACAGGATTGTAGACATAGTTCTAAGTTTATCCAAAGGCTAATTGTCAAAAATGAACTCCCCCGCATAGTATGGTTTGAATTTGACTTTACGGGGGAGAAAATATGAGCACTTGGAGGATCAAGGGCGGCAGGCGGCTGCACGGCAGTTTGAGGATACAGGGGGCAAAAAACGCTGTCCTGCCCATTATGGCAGCATCCATAATTACAGAGTGCGAAACCGAGCTACTCAACTGCCCCAACCTCAGCGACGTGAGAGCCTCTGTTGATATCCTGCGCCATCTTGGCTGCCAGGTGACCAGGGAAGGGGATATTGTAAATATCGACTCCAGGTGTATGACGCGGAACTACATACTCCATGAGCTTATGCGGGAGATGCGTTCCTCCGTCATTTTCCTCGGAGCTATTCTGGCCCGTTGCGGCGAGGCGACTCTTTCTTTGCCCGGCGGCTGCGAACTGGGGCCCAGGCCCATTGACCTGCACCTGGACGCGCTTAGAAAACTGGGAGCAGACATTACGGAGAGGTCCGGCAATATTTATTGCCGTGCCGACAGGCTCGTGGGCACGCATATAAACTTTGAGCTGCCCAGCGTAGGCGCTACTGAGAACGCAATCCTGGCCGCCTGCGCGGCGGAAGGGGAGACTATAATTACAAATGCGGCCCGGGAGCCCGAAATTGTCGACCTCCAGAGCTACCTTATCAAGATTGGCGTGGATATGGAAGGTGCGGGAACCCCCACAATCAGGGTGAGGGGCTTCAAGCCTGTGGAAAGGGTTGGACATCGGATAATGACGGACCGCATAGTCTGCGCAACCATCCTGTGCGCTGTTGCGGCCACCGGCGGAAAAGTGGAGCTGTTGGGCGTTGAGCCGAAGCATTTTGAGACGGTCAGCTCCGCGCTGAAGGGCATGGGCTGCCAGGTTGAGTCCCGCGGCAACGCCGTGACATTGGCTTCGGAGGGGCGGCTCAAGGCCGGCCGGCCAATAATTACCCGGCCCTATCCGGGATTTCCCACTGATGCCCAGCCTCTCCTGATGGCTGCAAGCCTGAAGGCGGAGGGCACCACTGTATTTGTGGAGAACATTTTTGAAAACCGTTACCGCCAGGTTCCTGAGCTCCGTCGCCTCGGCGCCGATATCCGGGTGGAAGGCAGAGTGGCCATGGTCACGGGAGTGCCTGAACTCCACGGCGCGCCGGTTAACGTCACGGACCTGAGGGGCGGCGCGTCGCTGGTTACGGCTGCGCTGTCCGCTACGGGAGAAACGCTGGTGTTTGACAGCGGCCATATCGACAGGGGCTACGAGGAATTGGATAAGCAGCTTCTCACCTTGGGTGCCGACATTAAAAAAGAATAATCGCTCGGGCAGTGTACATATGCCGGGCGGATTACGCCGATAACCCGCCCGGCCGGAAAATATGTGCCGACACCCGGCCTAAACATGCTGAGAGGGTGAACAATCAAATGGGACAGGCCCGCCCCCGTAAGAGAAAGAAAAACAGGAACGCCTTATACACTTCTCTGTCTTTTATCATCATATGCGCAGCTCTCACTTTCGCTATGAGCGTGTTTTTCCGCATCTCCACAATCGAGGTGGTGGGAAACAATATTTATGCTCCTGAAGAGATAATTGAAGTTTCCGGCCTTGAGAAGGGGGACAACCTGTTTTTCATAAACCGATTTAAAGCCATCAGCAGGCTGTTTTCAAAGCTTCCCTATGTATCGGAGGCTTCAATTACCCGCAGTCTGCCCAACAAACTGATTATTGAGATAGAAGAAAGCAGAGCAATTGCTTACGTGACGTCTGAAAGCGACACCTGGCTGATAGACAGCGAATGCAAGCTGCTTGAAAAGGTAAGACCTGCGGAAACGGGGGGGATGATAAGAATAACAGGCCTGTCGCCAATTTCGCCTTCCGAGGGAGAGGTTATATCCCCCGGCGAGGGGGAGAGCCCGAAGGTCAGCTATCTTGCGGAGTTGCTCGGCAGGATAGAGTCTCGGGGCATGGCAGGAGATGTGACAGAGATTGACATGTCCAACGTGGCAAATCCGACTTTTGATTATCTGGGCAGATTTGTAGTAAAAATGGGCAAAAATGAGAATATTGATTATAAATTCGAGCTTTTGCTCAGCGCCGTTTCCCAGCTTGCCCAGGGAGACGCGGGAACCATTGATCTCTCTATCGACAAAAAGGCTCACTTCAGTCCCGATTAACGGAGCGCAGCAAACTTTGCTTTGGTTCACATAATATTACAAAAGAGTATTGACCTGTGGGAAAAAACGTTATAAAATAAGACAATATAAAGAAGATAAATATGATGCAAAGATACGAGATACAACGCCGGGCCTCATGGGTGCCGGCCTGAGAAAAAATAATGGGAGGCAATGGATATGTCGTTTACACTTGAGACCGGCCCCGAGAATGTCGTGACAATAAAGGTTGTCGGTGTTGGCGGTGCGGGAAATAATGTTGTCAACAGGATGGTCAGTTCCGGAACCACGGGAGTGGAATTCATCGCCGTAAATACGGACAAGCAGGCCCTCGCTGCTTCATCAGCGGATCAAAAGATACAAATTGGCGAGAAGATTACCCACGGTCAGGGCGCGGGCAGCGACCCTGAAATCGGCAAGAAGAGCGCGGAAGAGAGCCGCAACAGCATTGCCAAGTGCCTTGAAGATGCCGATATGGTTTTTATAACCGCAGGCATGGGCGGCGGAACCGGCACCGGCGCGGCCCCCATAATTGCGGATATCGCCAGGGAATCCGGGATACTCACCGTGGCAGTGGTCACAAAGCCCTTCAGCTTTGAGGGCAAGCAGCGCATGAAGCGCGCGGAGGCAGGAATCAAGGAACTCCTGGGTAAGGTTGATTCCCTCCTCATTATTCCTAACGACCGGCTCAAATACGCGACGGACCAGAAGGTCACTTTTGCCAACGCTTTTGAAATTGCAGACGATGTGCTGCGTCAGGCAGTTACAAGCATTTCCGACCTTATAAAGAATACCGGGTTCATTAATCTGGACTTTGCCGACGTAACCACGATAATGAAAAATGCCGGATATGCCCACATGGGCGTAGGGCGCGCGGCAGGCAAGGGCAAGGCTGAGGATGCCGCCAGAGCGGCTATCGCCAGCCCCCTTATGGAAACCTCCATTGACGGCGCTCGGGGCGTTCTCATTAACATTACCGGTTCTTTGGATATGGGTCTTGAGGATGTGGAAGCTGCAGCAAACCTGATTCAGTCAGCGGCCCATTCCGATGCTAACATTATTTTCGGCGCAACCTTTGACGACACCTTGGACGACGAGATCAGGGTCACAGTTATTGCAACCGGCTTTGACGAGGGCCCTGTAAAGAACAAGGAAAATGCCGAATCTGCTGAGGAGAAAAAGCAGGGACTCTTCACCGCCGCCACAGAGATGGCTGAGGCGGCCAAAGCCAAGACGGAAGCTCCCGCAACTCCACCAGAAGATGAGGACCCTTTCGACAGCATTTTTAGAATCTTCAATTCCAAGTAACAAAAATCTAAACTACTAATCGTCCTCCTTCTGCCCTCTGGCGGGGGAGGACGTGTTGCTTTTGGAGGAAGTATGGAGATTACGGTTTCCGGCAGCGTTTTGACATGTATGGGCATTGCCATGGGCGTGAGCCTCGGGCTGCCCTTTTTGTATATTCTTACAAACCGCAGGAAAATGATGCTTGTTCCTGTTCTTATTGGAATACTGTACTACTGCGTGTTCAGCTACCTGATTGCGGGCTACCTGTCCGGGGGCATTTTGTCCGAACTTGGGCTGAGCCCGTGGGTATACGCCCTGGTACAGGCCATTGTCTACGGGCTCGTTGTGACAGGCGGCCATTACCTGGCGTATAAACATCTGCTTAAGAACAGGACCGGAAGCGGCGTGCCGCTCTCTTATGCCCTGGGCTATTCGCTGGTCCGCCTGGTGCTTGTGGGAGGCGCTCAGATGTTTTCAAACATTTCCCTGGCGACGGCGGTGAACAACAACGGGGTGGAAAAGGTGGCTTCCATTGTGGAGGATACGGAGGAGTTCTACCAGCTTATCAGGCAAATTGCCGATACCCCGCCCCATGTGTACCTGCTGGGCGGCCTGGAAATGATTTGCTTTTTCATGATAACCGTTTCCATGTCCGTACTGGTTTGGCGGGCCAAAGAAGAAAAGGATATGGTCGCCCTGATTGTTTCCCTTGCCGGCGCGGCTGTGTCAGCTTTTGTTATGGAGCTTTACTCCGCCGGCGGCACGGAGAATATTATCCTTACGGAATCCGTATACATAGCAGTGGCTGCAGCCATGACCGCATATGCCTATGTAACGTACAGGAAGACCTTTGGAGGACCCCGGTATTTTGCAGACCCAGTCAGCCGGTTTTAAGTAATATCAGCCTTTCTGCATAAAATTGTAGGGGAGGTGGCCATATGAAAGCGAAAAAAGCGGTGGCCGTAGTGAGAAACCTGGTAAACATGTGCATTGAAAAACAGATCTCCCGGTCAGCGGCCGAGCTGTCATACTTCCTCACCCTCTCGGTTTTCCCCACTCTCATCTGCCTTTACGCCATGCTGGGAAACTTCTTTCCCGAGGCGGAGTCTCTTCTGGTCCACGCAAAAGGGTTTATTCCCGCGGAGACCATTGACGCCATTCTGGATTACCTCAACTACGTCAGCAGCCACAACAACAGCGCCATGCTTATGGCGGGACTGCTACTTATGGCCAGTTCCTCGGCGGCGGCCTTCCGCTCCCTGCACAACATAATGGGCGAAATACAGGGCAAAACCCGCTATACCGGCTTTTTCACCGTGGTTTTCAGCTTCCTGTTCTCCCTTATATTTCTGGCAGTAATATACTTTGCAGTCATAGTAATGGTCACCGGCAGGTGGTTTTTAAACCTTGTCAGCAAGCACGTGTCGTTTATTGAGATTAACGAGGCATGGAGCTGGCTGCGCTTCATAGTTTTGTTTGCGCTGCTGCTGATTATCATATACGGCCTTTACCGCATCACCGCCCCCAAGGAGACGGAGCGCAACCTGATGCCGGGAGCGGTCCTTGCCTCCTTTGCCCTTGTGGTAATAAGCATATTCTTTTCCTGGATGATTGGCATGTCCGCCAGGTATCCGCTGGTTTACGGCTCACTGGCCTCAATTATTATACTGATGTTCTGGCTTTACATCTGCGGTCAGGTATTGATAATAGGCAATGTGTTTAACGTTGTTCTGAGAAAACATAAAAATGACCGTTTTAATCGCTGATTTTTATTGATTGGTTTTATCTTTTATGGTAAAATACGACATAAATATTGGCAGACTGCAATTAAGAATGGGGGATATTAAATGGATATTTACGTTTGCACTGTTTGCGGATTCGAGTACCACGAGGCCGACGGTGTTCCCGAGAAGGGCATTGCCCCGGGCACAAAGTGGGACCAGCTGCCGGATGATTTCAGATGCCCCGTATGCGGCGCGCCCAAGAGCAAGTTTGAAAAGGCATAGGCAATAAAAAATCTGCAACGCCGTTGCAGATTTTTTATTGCCGAAAACAGGCCTTTCGAACCCCTTGCAGTATAGAATTGCCTTATGTTGCAAATGTTTTCCGGTCATGCTATACTGGTTGGCATGACAATTCGGTTTTGATTAAACCGGCGTTAATTTTTCCAGGTAACGAGGTTATCAGTATGAAACTGTGGTCAGGACGATTTGATAAGGACACGGACGCGCTGGTGGACCAGCTTAACGCGTCGATTGGCTTTGATTCCAGAATGTTCCGGGAGGATATCCGGGGCAGCATGGCCCATGCGGCCATGCTGGGAGCCCAGGGCATAATAGAGCAGGCGGAGGCGGAAAAAATTATAGCCTGCCTCAAGGAGATACTTGCGGACATAGAGGCCGGCAAATTGGAGTTTACTAGGGACGCCGAGGACATACACATGTTTGTGGAGGCGGAGCTTACCCGCCGCATTGGCGACGCCGGCAAGCGCGTCCACACCGCCCGCAGCAGGAACGACCAGGTGGCTCTGGACATCCGCCTTTATCTCAAAAAGGAAGCCGGGGAAATCAAGGGCCTGATTTTGGAGCTTATGAAGGTCGTCCTGAAGCTGGCGGAGGGCGGCACCGACGTTATCATGCCCGCATATACCCACCTCCAGAGGGCCCAGCCCACCACCTTTGCCCACTACATGATGGCCTATGCCAACATGCTTCTGAGGGACGTTACCAGGCTGGAGGACTGCATGGAGCGCATGGACGAATGTCCCCTGGGCAGCGGCGCCCTCACCTCCACCACCTACCCCATAGACAGGCACCGGGTGGCCGAAGAGCTGGGGTTTGCCCGTATAACCCAAAACAGCCTGGACGGGGTGTCGGACAGGGATTTTGCCATCGAGCTCATGAGCTGCCTTTCCATACTAATGATGCACCTGTCCCGCCTTTCCGAGGAGATTATCATGTGGTGCTCATGGGAGTTTAAGTTTGTGGAGCTGGACGACGCCTTCGCTACGGGTTCCTCCATAATGCCGCAGAAGAAAAACCCCGACATAGCCGAACTGGTCCGGGGAAAAACCGGCCGGGTGTACGGCAATCTGATAGCCCTGCTGACGGTGATGAAGGCCCTGCCCCTGGCCTACAACAAGGACATGCAGGAGGATAAGGAGCCTGTTTTCGACACCATAGATACGGTGAAAAAGTGCCTGCCGGTGTTCACCGCCATGCTGGACACCATGCGGCTGCTGCCTGAAAACATGCGCAGGGCCGCCAGCGCCGGTTTCATAAACGCTACGGACTGCGCCGACTATCTTGTAAAGAAGGGCATGCCTTTCAGGGATGCCTACACCGTTGTGGGCAGGCTGGTAAACTACTGCATAGCCAACAATGAAACCCTTGAGACCCTGAGCCTGGACAAGTACAGAGAAATCTCGCCCCTTTTCGGCGAGGACGTCTATGAGGCCATTTCTCTAGAGACCTGCGTGAAAGCCCGCAGGGCCCCCGGCGGCCCGGCCCCCGATTCCGTAAAGGCCCAAATTGAATATATATCCGGCTTTATCCGCAGCAGGACCTAGGCCCGGGATTGAGTGAATTGAATAAAAACCGGCTGACGGCTGGTTTTTGTATTGGAAAGGCATTGGTGCCCCGCCCCAAAGCGCCGTGTGCACCAGTCAAAAAAGTGAGCGATTTTGCTTGCATTCTGCGGCGGAACATATACAATAAAAGTAACGCTTTTGAGGCGTTGTTTGCTTTGAAAACTAACGTTAGGGCGTGATAACACGATGCTGGAAATCAGGAATTTTACAAAAGTATATCCTAACGGCAAGGTAGCGGTCAGGGATTTGAGCCTCACCGTGTCGCTGGGGGACATTTTCGGTTTTATCGGCCACAACGGTGCGGGAAAAACCACGCTTATCCGCTCCGTGGTGGGGGTGCTGGATTTCGAGGAGGGGGAGATAACCATTGACGGGCACTCCGTCAAAACGGATCCCATCCGGGCCAAGGAAGTGACTGCCTATATACCCGACAACCCGGAGCTGTACGATTATCTCACGGGCATTCAGTACCTCAATTTCATTGGCGACATGTACCGGGTCCCGGGGCCGGTAAGGGAGGAGCGCATCCGCAGGTACGCGGAGGCGCTGGAGATGACGGAAAATCTTGGCGGGCTGATTTCATCTTATTCCCGGGGCATGAAGCAGAAGCTGGCCATAATTTCAGCCCTGATGCATTCCCCCAGGCTGCTGGTTCTGGACGAGCCTTTCGTGGGACTTGACCCGAAGGCGGTGCACACACTGAAGGAAATCATGAAGGAGCTGTGCCGCCAGGGCAGCGCCATATTCTTTTCGTCCCACGTCCTTGACGTGGTTGAAAGGCTCTGCAACAAGATTGCCATTATAAAACACGGCGTGCTGGTGGCCAGCGGCGAAACGGAAAAAGTCCGGGGGGACGAAAGCCTGGAGGACGTTTTCTTGGAGTTGATAGATAATGAAGAAGTCTAAATTTCTGCTCCTCGTCAAAATGCAGCTCATGTCCTGGTTTGGAATAAACAGTCTCATCCACTCCAGGCCGGCTGCATCCGCGCCGGTCCTGGGGCAGGGGTGGTCCGCCGTGCCCAGAACCGCCGCCGGCAGGAAAATGGGGTTTCAGTCCATTCTTAGCATAATCGTAATCATATGCTTTTTCTGGATCAGCTATATGTACAGCAACATGATAGCCCAGGCCATGCTCCTCACCGGAGGGTCAATGACAGTAGTCCTCTCCATAATGATGATGGTGGCCTCCTTACTGATACTAATTACGGGCGTGTATTCCAACGGCAAAACCCTGTTTGCCTTCAAGGACTACGACCTTGTCATGTCGCTGCCGGTGTCGCCCTTTACTGTGGCGGCCAGCCGCATAGCCGTAATCTACCTTTACGAGCTCCTGTTTACCGTGCTGTTCATGGTGCCGGCCTATGTGGTCTATGTTCGTTACGTGGAGGTCTCCGTCCTGTTTTATCCCGTTGCCCTGATTTGCATGCTGGCGGTTCCCTTGATACCGCTGATAATAAGCACTGCTCTGGGCACACTGGTGACTTTCGTCAGCTTCCGGGCAAAGCGCTTCGGCACTGCGGTAAACATAGTAATCACCATGGCTTTTATGGCCGTTGTAATGGTAGGCTCCATGAGCATGAACGCCGACACGCTGGCCATGGCTTCCCGCATAGACAGCATAGGCGATACGATAGCCTCAAAATATCCACCTACGGCAATGTTTGTAAAGGCCGTGGCGGAGATGGATATCCTCAGCATTCTGACGTTTCTGATAATATCCGTAGCCGCTTTTCTTGTTTTCTGTCTTCTGATTTCAAACAGATACCGGCGGTTATGCTCCCGCATCTCGTCGTCGCCGGTGAAGAGCAGGGAATACAGGACGGGGGACATCAAGTCGCAGCCCCTCCTTTGGTCCCTGTACAAGCGTGAAATAAGGCGCTATTTCTCCTCCACTATTTACGTCACCAACACCGCCGTGGGGCTGGTGCTGGCCGTGGCCTTCTGCATTATCCTGCTTTTCCCCAAAGGCTTGACGGCGCAGATTATGGCCGCTGTTTCCGACGAGGAGGGCATGAACATGATACGAACTTTTGCCCCCCTGTTTTTGTCGATTCTGGTGGCCATGAGCTGCACCACCGGAAGCTCCATTTCCATGGAAGGACGGCACATCTGGATACTGAAATCCCTGCCACTGCCGGCAAAGCATATATTCCTCTGCAAGCTGCTGGTAAACCTCACCCTTACGGTGCCGGTCTCCATAATTTGCGGCGTGCTCTTGTCCATAGCCCTGGATATCCGGGGAATACAACTGGTGCTGACCATTGCGGTGCCAGTAGTATACGCCCTGTTCTCGGCGGTGCTGGGACTGCTGGTGAACCTGAAGCTACCGAAGTTGGAGTGGCAGAACGAGGCCCAGATAGTAAAGCAGAGCGCCGCCTCCATGATTTCCATTTTCGGTTCGGCGGCCCTGCCCACCCTTATTGTATTGGGCGCGGCGGCGCTCCCGAATTACTTGCTCCTTTTTACGGCGGGCTCCCTCGCAATTCCCATTGCCGCTATCATTGTCATAGCCCTGTATTTAAGCAGGAGGGGAGAGAGCCTGTTTAAGGCTTTATAATCATATAACAAATAACAAAAAATCAGGCGGCTGTCTGCCGCCTGATTTTTTGTTTTGCTTTGATCAATCAGTATTCCTGGCATATGGGCATTTCCACAAGCTCCTCGCCGAGCTTAAAGGTCAGGGATGCGGGCGTGCCGGCTTCGATTAACTGTCCCTGCACGTCGACAATTGAGCGCCAATACTCGTTTCCCTCTTTGTCGGTTACAAAGCTGCCGCATCCGCCCTCGCCAATTTCAAGGTCATAATAGGTGCCATCCGCCATGGTCAGCCCCACGGGGCTATCCTCTTCCGCCTTCGGTACCGAAGAAGCTTGCATTATGGCGCCCCCCTTCACCTTAAACACGACTCAGCCTGGTGTTTTGTGAGATAAATGGAAAAAATTTTTTAAATACTTCACATGTCTTTGCATGATATGTGAAAAGCAAGAACCCGCCATATCCCATGATTTTGGCGGGTTTTGGTTAAACATACGGATAGAGTAAAAAAATAAAAGCCAAGGGAACGATACCCTTGGCTTTTATTCTGGTGCGAGAGAGGAGATTTGAACTCCCACGCCATTTGGCACACGCACCTCAAACGTGCCTGTCTACCGATTCCAGCACTCTCGCACACTGCTATCAGCGGCGCAAATGGTATTATATCAAAAATAGAAAGAATGTCAATATGAAAATTACTAGTGGGTTTTATATCTTCTGCGGTGGCCAAGGGCGGAGAATATGTGAAGGATAACCAGGGCAATAACAAGAATCAGGGCGGTGGCCCCATAGCTCATGGGCATGAGGAATCTCATTTTTAGATACGCGTGATAGCCCAGAAGGGACGCAAAGCTGGCCAGCAGCGGCAGCGGGAAATATCTGGGGGCAGTAACGGCAAACACAAGGGTCAGTATGTCCGCCATAAAGAAGTACCTGTCGTGCATGTGGGGGAGCAGGAAAGGGATTCCCACCGACAGTAGCAGGGCGGAGGCAAGGAGAATCCTGCCCGTGACGTGCTCCCTGCGGATATACAGCCAGTACAGCACAAGGCTCATGAAGGCGAAGGCGGCGCCTATGCCCAGCCTTGAGTAGAGCTCCACGTCCACCGCCTTCTGTACATAGGCGAATACCGAGGGGGAATTGTAGTTGAGGGCGCTGCCCACGGTGCCCGCCTGTTGAAAGTAAAGGGTGAGCGCATCCTCCAGCGGCCGGCCGAAAGCCACTGCCGGCAGCATGAGGACGACATAGGTGATGGGGAAGATGATAAAATGCCGCAGCTTTACCCTGCCGGTGTAGAGGAAGGCCAGAAATATGGGCATTACGAACACCGCCTGCAGCTTAAAGGCAAAGGCGGCGGCTATGGCCGCCATGGAGAGCCCGGGCTTCCGGTCCAGGGCCAGCCACAGGCTCATTACCGCGAAGGCGGTGTAGATGCTGTCGCACTGCCCCCAAAGGGCGCCGTTTAGAATCACCGTGGGAAGAAAAAGCACCGCCAGGAATGTAAACAGTCGTTTGCCGGGGCTGCGGGTGAACACTCCAACCAGCTTCATGGCCGACCAGGCAAGGATTACGTCGAAGAAAATTGAAAGCAGCTTTATGAGGTGCAGGTCCGGCATGTCCAGGTAGGAAAAGAGGGCCAGGAAGTACATGTACGGAAGATTGTAATTCCCCACGCTGCGGGACAGGGCCCTCAGGCCGCCGTTGTTCCTGTAGTAGTCAACCCACTGGGAGAGAAAATTTATGTAGTCCAGGGTCTTATGGTCCATGCATAGTATCCTGACTGCCATGGCGAGAAGGATTAGGGAGGCGGCGAAAAGCAGCATGTACCTGTCGCTTGCAAGCCCCTCCGCCTTCAGAAGCAGCAGGGCAAACCCGCCTATGGCGCAAAGAATAATCACTGTCCAAATGTTCATGGCATTCTCTCCCAAACGGCAAAAAGACGCTAAAAAAGCGGCTAAGAGATCTCTCTCTGCCGCAAAGTTACAAAAAACCAGAAACACCCTTGACAAAATCAAGGAGGAATGATATAATTGCATGCTATATCGACTAATAATGGGCAGACTTGCCCATTATTAGATTATAAACATTTTATCAGATACGATGAAAAAATCAACATAGTTTTAACAATTAACAACAACCCATCCGGGTGTGTCAAATAACTACAGACTAGGAGTGACGGCCACATGACCAAGGATGTCTACTACGGCAGAACTTTGCGCAAGAGTTTTGCTCGAAGCGAGGTGATTCAGGATCTGCCGAACCTTCTTGAGGTCCAGAGGAACTCTTACAAGTGGTTTCTTGAGACAGGACTCAGGGAAGTTTTCCGTGACGTAGATTCGGTTAGCGACTATTCGGGTAACCTTGAGCTTACGTTTGTGGACTACAGCATGGACGAAAAACCGAAGTATTCGGAGGAGGAATGCAAGGCCCGGGACGCCACCTATGCCGCCCCGCTGAAAGTTAGTGTTCGTCTGCGCAACAAGGAGACCGAGGAGATTAAGGAGCAGGAAATCTTCATGGGCGATTTCCCGCTGATGACTTCGGGAGGCACCTTTATAATAAATGGCGCGGAAAGGGTCATTGTTTCACAGATTGTACGCTCGCCTGGAATATATTACGACAAAAGGATTGACAAAACCGCCACTCCTGTATTCAGCGCCACCGTTATACCCTATCACGGCGCATGGCTGGAATATGAGACTGACCTTAACGATATTTTTTATGTCCGTATAGATAAAAACAGAAAAATCCCCATAACATGCCTGCTGAAGGCGCTGGGGGCCTATAAGCCCGACGCGCCCCACACGTGGCTGTCCTGCACGGACACCATTGCCGGCGCTGCTACCAACGCGCAGCTGAGGGAGATTTTCGGCGAAGACGAGCGCATACTTGCCACGCTGGAAAAGGACAACTGCCCCACCAGGGAGGAGTCCCTTCTGGAGATTTACAGGAAGCTCCGCCCGGGGGACCCCCCAACCATGGACAGCGCCGAAGCCCTGCTGGACAATCTGTTCTTTGACCGCCGCCGCTACGACATCAGCGCGGTGGGCCGCTACAAGTTCAACAAGAAGCTGGCCCTCAGGCTTCGGATTACCGGCCAGAAGCTGGCAAGGCCCGTCGTGGACCCCATGACCGGCGAAATCCTGGCGGATACCGGCGAAGTGATAAGCCGGGAGAAGGCTGAGGAACTGGAGCGCCGGGGCGTCATCTCCGCGGTGCTGGACGTTGATGGCAAGGAAGTCCGCGTGTTTTCCAACGGCATGGTGGACATGTCTGCATTTGTGGACTTCGACCCCGCCGAGCTGGGAATCAGGGAGCAGGTCCGCTTTATCGTATTGAAGCAGCTCCTGGAAAACTACCAGGGTCAGGAGCTCAAAGAGGCTATCCGGGAAAACATAGACAACCTCATTCCCAAACACATTATCGTGGACGACATTTTTGCCTCCGTCAACTATCTTAACGGGCTTGCCTACAATATCGGAGAGCCCGACGACATCGACCACCTGGGCAACCGCCGCCTGCGCTGCGTTGGCGAGCTGCTGCAGAACCAGTTCCGCATTGGTTTCTCCCGCATGGAGCGTGTCATACGGGAGCGCATGACCCTGCAGGATTTGGATATAGTTACTCCCCAGAGCCTTATAAACATTCGCCCCGTCACTGCGGCAATCAAGGAATTTTTCGGGTCCAGCCCCCTGTCCCAGTTCATGGACCAGACCAACCCCCTGGCGGAGCTGACTCATAAGCGTCGTATGTCCGCCCTTGGCCCCGGCGGCCTTTCAAGGGAGCGGGCGAACTTTGACGTACGCGACGTGCACTACACCCATTACGGGCGCATGTGCCCCATCGAGACCCCTGAAGGTCCCAACATAGGACTTATTTCCTATCTGGCCAGCTACGCCCGGGTCAACGAATACGGATTCCTTGTGGCTCCCTATCGGAAGGTGGAGAAGGGCACCTGCCGGGTGACCGACGAGGTGGTGTACATGACCGCCGATATGGAGGACCAGTATATAATCGCCCAGGCCACGGAGCCTCTGGACGAAAACGGCGCCCTCCTCAATAAGCGTATTACCTGCCGCCACAGGGACGAAATAATTGAGGTTGACAGAGAGCAGGTGGACTTAGTGGACATATCTCCCCAGATGATGGTGTCCGTGGCCACCGCCCTGATTCCCTTCCTTGAAAACGACGACGCAAACCGTGCCCTGATGGGCGCCAACATGCAGCGCCAGGCGGTGCCTCTGCTCACCACCGAGGCCCCCTTAGTGGCCACCGGCCTTGAGTATAAATGCGCCCTTGACTCCGGCGTCGTCGTAACCGCCGAGGGCGGGACGGTGACGGGCGTCACCGCCACAAGCGTCACCATTAAATATGACGACGGCCAGGTCTGCAATTATAGGCTCATAAAATATGCCCGCTCCAACCAGGGAACCTGCATTAACCAGCGCCCCATTGTAAACGTGGGCGACAGGGTGAAAAAGGGCGACGTCATTGCCGACGGCCCCTCCACCCACGAGGGAGAGCTTTCCCTGGGCAAAAACGTGCTTGTGGGCTTCATGACCTGGGAAGGCTACAACTACGAGGACGCCGTGCTCATCAGCGAGCGGCTGGTGGTGGACGACGTGTTCACCTCCATCCACATTGAGGAGTACGAGTGCGACGCAAGGGATACAAAGCTTGGCCCTGAGGAGATTACCCGGGATATTCCCGGCGTGGGCGAGGACGCCCTGAAATACCTTGACGAAAACGGCGTCATAATGATAGGCGCCGAAGTCAGAAGCGGCGATATCCTGGTAGGAAAGGTCACTCCCAAGGGCGAAACCGACCTTACCGCAGAGGAACGCCTCCTGCGGGCCATATTCGGCGAAAAGGCCAGGGAGGTAAGGGACACGTCTCTTAAGGTGCCCCACGGCCAGAGCGGTATTGTCGTTGACGTTAAGGTGTTCACCAGGGAAAACGGCGACGAGCTTTCGCCTGGAGTGAACAAGGTGGTCCGCGTGTATGTTGCCCAGAAGCGCAAGATTTCCGTGGGCGACAAGATGGCGGGCCGGCATGGCAACAAGGGCGTGGTGTCCAGGATTCTGCCTCAGGAGGATATGCCCTACCTGCCGGACGGCACCCCCCTGGATATTGTGCTTAACCCGCTGGGCGTGCCTTCCCGCATGAATATCGGACAGGTACTGGAAGTCCACCTGGGCTACGCCGCCCGCGCCTTGGGATGGAAGGTGGCCACGCCAATATTCAACGGAGCCAACGAGGACGAAATAAGCTGGGCCCTCGAAAAAGCCGGGCTCAACTCCGATGGCAAGAGCATACTCTACGACGGCCGTACCGGCGAGCCTTTCGACAACCCGGTTACGGTGGGATATATGTACTTCCTCAAGCTTCACCATCTGGTAGACGACAAAATCCACGCCAGGAGCACGGGCCCCTACAGCCTGGTCACCCAGCAGCCCCTGGGCGGCAAGGCCCAGTTCGGCGGCCAGCGTTTCGGCGAGATGGAGGTCTGGGCCTTGGAGGCCTACGGCGCGGCTTATACCCTTCAGGAGATACTGACGGTTAAATCCGACGACGTCACCGGCCGTGTCCGCACCTATGAAAGTATTGTCAAGGGCCACAATATTCCTCAGCCCGGCATACCCGAGTCCTTCAAAGTCCTTGTGAAGGAGCTTCAGTCCCTTTGCCTGGATGTCCGTGTACTGGACAGCAAAGGCGCCGAAATCGAACTAAGGGACGAAGATGACGACGATTTCAGTGCGGGAATTAGAGAGGATATCACCTACCAGTCCGACGAGCAGGAGATTGAAGACAAGGGCTTTACAATAGAACAGGCGGAAGAATATGACCCTGATATCCAGGACGACGATATTTTTACTGACGAAGGTATTACCTTCAAAAACGAAGAGGAGGAATTTTAATGAGCTTCACATCATTTGACGCTATAAAGATAGGAATTGCCTCCCCTGACATGATACGTTCCTGGTCATCCGGAGAAGTAAAAAAGCCTGAGACCATAAACTATCGCACATTGAAACCGGAGCGGGACGGACTTTTCTGCGAGCGGATTTTTGGCCCCACCAAGGACTGGGAATGTCACTGCGGAAAATATAAGAAGATTCGCTACAAAGGCAAGATTTGCGACCGCTGCGGGGTCGAGGTAACCAAGTCCAAGGTGCGCCGTGAGCGCATGGGCCACATTGAACTTGCCGCTCCGGTATCCCATATATGGTATTTCAAGGGCATTCCCTCCAGAATGGGGCTGCTTCTTGACCTCACACCCCGGATTCTCGAAAAAGTCCTGTATTTCGGCGCATATATAGTCAATGACCCGGGTCCCACCCCCCTCCAGAAGAATCAGATACTCACTGAAAAAGAGTATCGCGAAATGAGGGAGAAATACGAGGACGACTTCGACGCCGGTATGGGCGCGGAAGCCGTCAAGAAGCTTCTGGCGGACATCAATCTGGAAGAGCTGTCCAGGCAGCTGCGGAAAGAGCTTCAGGAGGCCACCGGCCAGAAAAAGGCGAAAATCGTAAAGCGCCTTGAGGTTGTGGAGGCCTTCCGCACCTCCGGCAACGACCCCACCTGGATGATTATTGAGGTTCTGCCGGTAATTCCCCCGGAGCTTCGCCCAATGGTTCAGCTGGACGGCGGCCGCTTTGCCACCAGCGACCTGAACGACCTGTACCGGAGGGTCATCAACCGGAACAACCGCTTAAAGAGGCTCATGCAGCTGAACGCCCCCGACATTATCGTGCGGAACGAAAAACGCATGCTTCAGGAAGCCGTTGACGCCCTCATCGACAACGGAAGAAGGGGCAGGGCCGTTACCGGGGCCAACTCCCGCGCACTGAAATCCCTTTCCGATATGCTGAAGGGCAAGCAGGGGCGCTTCCGCCAGAACCTTCTGGGCAAGCGCGTGGACTATTCAGGACGTTCCGTTATCGTGGTAGGCCCCGAGCTGAACCTTTACCAGTGCGGCCTTCCCAAGGAGATGGCCATTGAGCTTTTCCGCCCCTTCGTAATGAAGAAGCTGGTTGAGGACGGAGTGGCCAACAACATCAAATCCGCCAAAAAGATGGTGGATAAGGGCCGCACCGAGGTCTGGGACGCCCTGGACGTGGTCATCAAGGAGCACCCGGTGCTTCTGAACCGTGCCCCCACGCTGCACAGGCTTGGAATCCAGGCCTTTGAGCCGGTCCTTGTTGAGGGCCGGGCCATCAAGCTTCACCCCCTGGTCTGTACGGCGTACAACGCCGACTTTGACGGCGACCAGATGGCCGTGCACGTTCCCCTTTCCGCCGAAGCCCAGGCCGAGGCCAGAATCCTTATGCTGTCGGCAAACAACCTGCTTCGTCCTCAGGACGGCCAGCCGGTAACCGTGCCCACCCAGGACATGGTTCTGGGCGCCTACTACCTGACCTTTGAAATGGAAGAGGAAGGAACCGGCAAGATATTCTCTTCGCCCACCGAGGCACTGATGGCATACAACGAGAAAACCATCGGCATCCATTCTCCCATATATGTACGCGTCATTAGAAACATTGACGGAAATCCCCGGCAAAAGCTGGTTAAGACCACCGTCGGCCGCATCATTTTCAATGAGCCCATCCCCCAGGACCTGGGCTTCGTGGACCGCAGCGACCCCGAGCATGCCTTCGACTTTGAGATAAACTTCAATGTGACCAAAAAGGATTTGCAGAGGATAATCGAGCGCTGCATCAACAAGCATGGCTTTACAATCTCCGCGGAGGTGCTGGATAAGATAAAGGCCCTGGGCTTTAAGTATTCCACTCAGGGCGCCATCACCATATCCATCTCGGATATGACGGTTCCCGAAAGAAAGAGGGAGCTTATTTCCCAAACCGAAAAAGCCGTGCTGGAGATTGAGCGCCAGTACAAGCGCGGCTTCATTACAAACGAGGAGCGCTACCGCCTTGTTGTCAGCACTTGGGAAGACACCACAAAGAAAGTCACGGAAGCCCTTGAGGACGCCCTTGACAAATTCAACCCCATCTATATGATGGCCCACTCCGGCGCCCGCGGCAGCATGAACCAGATACGCCAGCTGGCCGGCATGCGCGGGCTGATGGCGAACACAGCCGGCAGAACGATAGAAATCCCCATCAAGGCCAACTTCCGCGAAGGCCTCAGCGTTCTGGAATACTTCATTTCTTCCAGAGGCGCCCGCAAGGGCCTGGCGGATACGGCTCTGCGTACCGCCGACTCCGGTTATCTCACAAGGCGTCTGGTGGACGTGTCCCAGGACGTTATCATCCGCGAGCTCGACTGCGGCACCGAGGATGGCGTCATTGCCTCCGCCGTCTACGACAAGGGCATTCTAGTGCAGTCCTTTGGTGAGAAAATCCACGGCAGGTTCCCCATCGAGCCCATCCTGGACCCCCAAACCGGCGAAGTCCTCTTCGACACCCATACCATGCTCAAGAACTCGGATGCCGAAATCCTTGAAGCCCGCGGCATACACGAGGTAAAAGTCCGCAGCGTGCTCACCTGCGAGGCGGAAAGCGGCGTCTGCGCCAAGTGCTACGGCATCAACCTTGCCACGGGCAGCCCCGTCAACCCCGGCGAGGCTGTGGGCGTAATAGCCGCCCAGTCCATCGGCGAGCCCGGCACCCAGCTCACCATGCGTACCTTCCACACCGGCGGCGTCGCGGGCGACGATATCACCCAGGGCCTGCCCCGCGTCGAGGAGCTTTTCGAGGCCAGAAGGCCCAAGAAGATGGCCATACTTGCCGAAATCAGCGGCAAGGTCTCCCTTGAGGAAACCAAGAAGAGCACCATCTGCGCCATCACCATCACCAACGAGGAGAGCGGCGAGGCCAGGGTCTATCAGGCTCCCTATTCTGCGGGCATCTTGGTGTCCGAAGGCGACTATGTGGAAAAGGGCCAGGAGCTCACAAGCGGCAGCCTGAACCCCCACGACGTGCTGCGCATCAGGGGCGTGGCCGCCTGCGAGGACTACCTCATCAGGGAAGTCCAGAAGGTTTACCGCCAGCAGGGCGTTGATATCAACGACAAGCATATAGAAGTCATTGTGCGTCAGATGATGCGCAAGGTTAAGATCGAAGACCCCGGCAGCAGCGACCTGCTCACAGGCTCCACTGTGGACATCAGCGAGGTCAAGGCCATCAACAGGAAGATACAGGAGCGCATTGACGCCGGCGAAGAAGGACTGTCCCCGGCCACATACAGCCGGATTCTCATGGGCATCACCAAGGCGTCCCTGTCCACGGACAGCTTCCTGTCCGCCGCCTCCTTCCAGGAGACCACAAAGGTCCTCACCGAAGCTGCAATCAAGGGCAAAGTGGACCACCTTGTGGGCCTGAAGGAAAACGTCATAATCGGCAAGCTGGTACCCGCCGGCACCGGCCTTGAAGTGTACCATCACTTTGACATGGAAACCGACGAGGAGGTTTCCGGCAAGGCGGAGGACTATGTGGACCTTTCTGCGCTGGTGGGACGCACCAACGCTCTGTAAACGGCAAAAGCGGCGGGGATATTCCCCCGCCGCATATGAAAAATGGTTGACGAACCATACTAAATGTGCTACAATGTTTCTTTGTGTGAGAATACTCGCTACGGAGGTGTTTCCCGTGCTTTCTCGCTTGAAGACCGGCAACAGAGTTGCAGGAGTAAAGCAATCCAGTAAAGCGATTTGTGAAGGCATGGCAAAATGCGCCTTTATTGCGGAAAATGCGGATTCCGCTCTCACCGGGCCTATTCTGGAACTATGCTCCAAACACGACACAGAGGTAATAATGGTTTCAAGCACCTGGGAGCTTGGGCGTGCCTGCGGCATTGATGTCGGCGCCGCGGTAGCTGTGCTCCTTAGGGATTAATCCGTTCCAGTCAGGCCGGTATAAGCGTGATTTTTGGCGGAAGAATATATTGTTGTTCCGTTAAAAATATACAAATCTGAAAGGAGGGAACTCATGCCAACCTTTAACCAGCTGGTAAGAAAGGGTAGGGAGAAGGTTACCTACAAATCCGCGTCTCCTGCGCTCCATAAGGGTCTTAATACCCTGAAGAACAAGGAGACCGATTACTTCGCCCCTCAGAAGAGAGGTGTGTGTACGGCTGTTCGTACTTCTACTCCCAAGAAACCTAACTCGGCGCTTCGTAAGATTGCCCGTGTGCGTCTGACAAATGGCTATGAAGTCACTGCCTATATCCCGGGCATTGGCCATAATCTGCAGGAGCACTCCGTGGTTATGATTCGCGGCGGCCGTGTTAAGGACCTGCCCGGTGTTCGTTACCACATCATCCGCGGCACTCTTGACACTCAAGGTGTTGCAAACCGCAAGCAAGGCCGCAGTAAGTACGGCGCCAAGCGCGGCAAGAAGTAATTCCCAACAGATGCCCTGTTGTTGATATATACATTATAATTATAATTATAGGTTTAGTTATACTGTGTATATTACCTCGGGGCGCAACGGAAACAAAACTGTTTTCGAGTACCTATGAAGTCATTTTATAATGAAGGAGGGAAGTTTAGTGCCCAGAAGAGGTAACGTACCCAAAAGAGAAGTATTACCTGATCCTGTATATAATTCAGTGTTGGTGACCAAACTTATCAACAGTATTATGTTGGACGGTAAGAAGGGTGTTGCTCAGAAGGTGGTCTACGGCGCTTTCGATATCGTCAAGGAAAAGACCGGAAAAGACCCCTTGGAGGCTTTTACCGAAGCCCTGAACAACATCATGCCCACCCTGGAGGTCAAGGCCCGCCGCGTGGGCGGTGCCACCTATCAGGTGCCCATCGAAGTCAGGCCCGACAGGCGTCAGACCCTTGGTCTCAGGTGGCTGGTAAACTATGCCCGCAACCGAAACGAAAAAACCATGAAGGAAAGACTCGCAGGCGAAATCATGGACGCCCTGAACAATGTTGGCGGAGCCGTGAAGAAGCGCGAGGATACACACAAGATGGCAGAGTCCAACAAGGCCTTTGCCCACTATCGTTGGTAGGCGTCGACCGCCTAGCAGCGGTTGATTTCTACTGAAGGAGTATTACCATGCCCAGGCAAAGCCCATTAGAAAAAATAAGAAATATTGGAATTATGGCCCACATAGACGCCGGAAAAACCACCACAACCGAGCGCATTCTTTTCTATACTGGCGTCAACTACAAGCTGGGGGAAACCCACGAGGGTACCGCCACTATGGACTGGATGGAGCAGGAGCAGGAGCGGGGCATCACCATAACCTCCGCCGCTACGACCTGCTTCTGGAAGGGCCATCGCATAAACATTATCGATACACCCGGACACGTTGACTTCACTGTTGAAGTGGAGCGGAGCCTGCGTGTGCTTGACGGCAGCGTTGCGGTTATGTGCGCAAAAGGCGGAGTCGAGCCTCAGTCTGAGACTGTTTGGAGACAGGCCGACCGCTACAATGTGCCCAGAATTATCTATGTCAACAAGATGGATATTATGGGGGCTGACTTTTATAACGTTCTGGACATGGTGCGTGACCGTCTCAAATGCAATGCAGTGCCGATTCAGCTGCCCGTAGGCAGCGAGTCAAACTTTACCGGAATAGTGGACTTGGTAGAAATGAACGCCGACATCTACTATGATGACCTTGGCAAGGACATGCGTATTGAGGAAATCCCGGAAAATATGCGAGAGCTTGCGGAGGAATATCACATTAAACTCCTGGAAGCTATCTCTGACTTTGACGATGAGATAATGGAAATGTACCTTGAAGGCCAGGAAGTACCCGTAGAGATGTTTAGGGCAGCCATACGAAAAGCCACTCTGGCAGGGGAAATGGTTCCCGTGGTCTGCGGCACATCCTACAAGAACAAAGGTATTCAAAAACTGCTGGACGCTATTGTGGATTATCTGCCGTCACCTTCTGATATTCCCGCCATAACGGGAATCAACCCTAAAACAGACGAAGAGGATAGCCGTCCTACAGATGACAACGCGCCTTTCTCCGCCCTTGCATTCAAAATAATGACCGACCCCTATGTCGGACGCCTGTCCTTCTTCCGTGTGTACTCAGGCAGCGCCACTGCCGGTTCTACGGTTCTGAACTCCACCAAGGGCCATCGCGAGCGTCTTGGACGTATTCTCCAGATGCACGCCAACCACCGCGAGGATATAGACGCGGTTTACGCCGGCGACATTGCCGCCGCGGTTGGCCTTAAGAACACTACTACCGGCGACACCCTGTGCGACGAAAAGAACCCCATTATTCTGGAGTCCATGGAGTTCCCGGAGCCTGTTATCAGGGTTGCTATAGAGCCCAAGACAAAGGCCGGACAGGAAAAGATGGGCATAGCTCTAGCAAAACTGGCCGAGGAAGACCCCACATTCCAAACTTATACCGATGAGGAAACGGGTCAGACCATTATTGCCGGTATGGGCGAGCTGCACCTGGAAGTCATAGTGGACAGGCTTCTCCGGGAGTTTAAAGTCGAAGCAAATGTCGGTAAGCCCCAGGTATCTTATAAGGAAACCATCCGGAAGCCGGCCACAGTAGAGACCCGCTATGTCCGTCAAAGCGGCGGTAAAGGCCAGTATGCCCATGTCAAGCTCACTGTTAAGCCTAACGAATCCGGCAAGGGCTACGAGTTCGTCAGCAAGATTACGGGGGGCGCCATACCCAAGGAATTCATACCCGCTATTGATCAGGGTATCCAGGGCGCCATGCAGGCCGGCGTGCTTGCCGGCTACCCGGTGGTAGACGTGAAAGTCACCCTGCTGGACGGTTCTTTCCACGAAGTCGACTCCAGTGAAATGGCGTTTAAGATCTGCGGAAGCATGGCCTTTAAGGAGGCGTGCAGCAAGGCCGATCCCGTGCTGCTTGAGCCCATCATGAAGGTCGTCGTAATGGCGCCCGACGAATATGTGGGCGACGTTATGGGAGATCTCAATGCCCGCCGAGGTCACATTGTCGGAACGGAAATCAGAAGCGGTGCTGCTCAGGTTGAAGCAAACGTACCCCTTTCCTCCATGTTCGGATATGCTACTGACCTGCGGAGCAAAACCCAGGGAAGAGCTACCTACAGCATGGAGCCCAGTCACTATACGGAACTGCCCAAGAACCTTAGTGACGAGTTTGTCGGCAACCGCCGCAAGTAGTAAAAAATGTATTGCAAATAGCATGAAAATGCTATAGAATATCGTAAACATTATAAAATTTATAACAAAACCTAGGATGATTATAAGGAGGAAATCCAATGGCTAAGCAAGTTTTCCAGAGAACAAAGCCCCACGTAAATATCGGCACCATTGGTCACGTCGACCATGGCAAGACCACCCTCACAGCCGCCATAACAAAGTATCTGTCTCTGTTCGGACAAGCTCAGTTTACTTCATACGATAACATTGACAAGGCTCCCGAAGAGAAAGAAAGAGGCATCACCATCAACACCTCTCACGTTGAGTATGAGACCGCCAACCGTCACTATGCTCACGTTGACTGCCCGGGTCACGCCGACTATATTAAGAACATGATCACCGGCGCTGCACAGATGGACGGTGCCATTCTGGTTATAGCTGCTTCCGACGGCCCCATGGCCCAGACCCGCGAGCACATCCTGCTTGCCCGTCAGGTCGGTGTGCCCGCAATAGTTGTTTTCCTGAACAAGGTTGACCAGGTTGACGACGAAGAGCTGCTTGAGCTGGTTGAGATGGAAGTCCGCGAGCTTCTGTCCACCTACGAGTTCCCCGGCGACGATATTCCCATCATCAAGGGCAGCGCCCTGAAGGCTCTCGAATGCGATTCCAAGGATATTAACGCTCCCGAGTATGCCTGCATCAAGGAACTCATCGAAGCTATTGACAGCTACATCCCCACTCCCGACCGTAAAGCCGACCTGCCCTTCCTTATGCCCATCGAGGACGTCTTCACAATCACCGGACGCGGCACAGTTACCACCGGCCGTGTTGAGCGTGGCCGCGTAAAGGTTGGCAACAAGGTTGAAATCGTCGGTCTGAGAGACGAGATTAAGGAGACCGTCGTTACCGGCACCGAAATGTTCCATAAGACCCTGGAGTATGCCGAGGCCGGCGACAACGTGGGTACCCTCCTGCGCGGCATTTCCAAGAGCGACGTTGAGCGCGGACAGGTCCTTGCCGCCCCCAAGAGCATTCATCCCCACAAGAAGTTCAGGGGCCAGGTTTACGTTCTGACCAAGGATGAAGGCGGACGTCACACTCCTTTCTTCAGCAACTACCGTCCCCAGTTCTACTTCCGTACCACCGACGTTACCGGCACCATCACCCTTCCCGATGGCATTGAAATGTGCATGCCCGGCGACAACGTCGAGATGGACGTGGAGCTCATCACCCCGATAGCTATTGAGGAAGGCCTCCGCTTCGCTATCCGCGAGGGCGGCCGTACCGTGGGAAGCGGCGTCGTTATCAAGATTAACGAGTAATTTGCTCCTTTCCTGAAATAAAACAGGCATCCGGTATCCGGATGCCTGTTTGTTTTTGCACGTTTCACGTGAAACAGCGGCGTTTCACCCTTGTTTCACGTGAAACAGAAGCTCATTTTGCGTATTCCGCGTGAAACGGGAGCTTTTCTGGCCTGATTTGCGTGAAACGGGAATGACGAGCGCTGCGTGCGGGGCAATGTGTTATTTAATGCCGTGCATAAAGCCGTCGAGAGAGGTTGAGTGAACATCTCCTCCGATTACCTGGTTGTTGTACACGTACAGGCAGGCCAGAACCTCCCCGGTGGCGTTCGGGTAGTTGATTACTCGGTATGTATATTTCATTACCTCCAGCCCGCAGTACTGGCTGAGGTCGAATCCCTGCTGTTTTTGAAGCTCGTTGTATTCGGCGAAGACTTTGGAAAACTCCCTGGGAATCAGGACGCTCTTTTCTTCTATGGGCTCTTCATCCACAACCCAGCCCAGGTCGGCAAGGTATTTTACCCTGTCCTCGTTGGACCTGACGCCGCCTATCAGCTTCAGGCGGTAGGCCTCCGCGCCGGCGGGACTGCCGCCTCCCGCGATAAGCACTATGGCTATAAGGAGCAGGGCGACGCCCACAACGATGAGCACGGCCTTTATCCTGCTTAAGTTGACGGTTTTAATAAACATAGACATCCCCCCGGAGGATACATATTCAAATTCCTGATGGAATATACCTGACTGACGAAGGAAGGGCATCCCGTTTCGCGTGGGACGGGAAGGCGCCCGGGCGCCGGAATTCCGCAGTTTTCTACAAAAATGCCGCATTTGGCGGGAAAATGTTAGCTTTTGTGCAAAAAACTACAGCATGTCAGATTAAACAAAGCAAAAATCATAGCTTTGTGGATAAAGAGAATATACAAGGTTGGAAGTTTATGCTATTATGAAGCAAACCAAAACCGCGGATTACGCATAACGGTTTTGTGCAGGAAAAAAATATTTGGGGGTTCATGATGTCTAGTGTTACAATGAAAGGCATATATAAAAAATATGCCGGTGGAGTTACCGCAATATCTGATTTCAATCTGGAAATTGAAGACAAGGAGTTTATTATTCTGGTAGGCCCATCCGGATGCGGGAAATCCACTACCCTCCGTATGATAGCGGGGCTTGAGGAAATAACCCAGGGTGAGCTCTATATTGACGGAAAACTTGTAAATGACGTCCCGCCCAAGGACAGGGATATCGCGATGGTTTTCCAGAACTATGCTCTTTATCCGCACATGACGGTTTTTGAAAACATGTCCTTCGGCCTTAAAATCAGAAGGATGCCCAAGGACGAGATAAAGAGAAGGGTGGACGAGGCTGCAAAAATTCTTGAGATAGAACACCTCCTGGACCGTAAGCCTGCCGCGCTGTCCGGCGGCCAGAGGCAGCGCGTGGCGCTTGGACGAGCCATTGTCCGGAATCCCAAGGTCTTTCTCCTAGACGAGCCTCTTTCCAACCTTGACGCGAAGCTGCGTACCGCAATGCGCTCCGAGCTCACCAAGCTCCACCAGCGCCTGCAGACCACCTTCATTTACGTGACTCACGACCAGACGGAAGCAATGACCATGGGCACGCGCATCGTGGTGATGAAGGATGGCGTAATCCAGCAGGTCGCTCCTCCTCAGGAGCTCTTTGAGAAACCCTGCAACCTTTTTGTCGCCACATTTATCGGCACTCCTCCAATGAACACGGTGGAGGGCGTATTGCTGGACGAAGGCGGCGTCACGTATCTTGCTTTCGGCTTCAACGGCGAGACCGAAAAGCCCAAGGCCAAGATCGCCCTGCCAGACTATAAGGGCCGCAAGCCCGAGGTGCTGGCTCAAATAGGGAAAAAGGTTATCTTCGGAATACGCCCCAACGATATACATAACAACCCCGATTTCATGGCGAAACATCCCGAAGGCGTAGTCGAATGCACTCTGGACCTGACGGAAATGCTGGGAGCCGAATCCAACCTGTACCTGAAACTGGGCGATATCGACTTTACCGCCGTTGTCGATACCCGCACCATCACTTCCATTCGGAGCGGCGACACCGTCAGAGTCTGTTTTGACACCTCCGCCATCCATCTTTTCGATTACGAAACCGAAAAAACCATTACCAACTGACAGCAACCCTGACTCTTCCATTCCACACGCTGGGGGGCCCAAGGATGGCTCCCCAGCTTATTTTCGGCCCGACCGCTGGATGAAAATGCATAATATTTCCTCGATATGGTAAAATTTACTCGAGAAATTACAATTGTTTAAGATTATTTACAAAAAACCCACGATTATCTATTGAAAATTGAGCTGAAAAAGATTATTATGTAAATTGGCATTATAATAATAAAAAAGTTTGGATTGTTAATTGGAGAAAGTATTTACTGTTGTGGGAGGAGAGCTCTATGTCGAGCAGGATTTTCCAAAGTGTTATAGTTCAAATGAAAGATGCTGTCGATAGGCGTTTAGGCGTTGTGGATGAAATGGGTTTTGTTGTGGCATGCAATGAGCTGTCAATGATAGGTTCCCATTTGGACGATATCCAGAGTCTGGGCGACAATGTGAACGAGCCGCTTTTCACAACTTCGCTCCGCACCTATAAACTCCTGAGCGGGCCCAGCTCTCAGGTGGACTATGCCGTTTTCGTGGACGGGACTGACAGCGTGGCCAGGAGCATATGCATTCTTGCGGCCGTAGCCTTCAGCGAGGCCAGGAACAATTATGACGAGAAATACAACAAGGCTACTTTTGTAAAGAACATTATTTCCGACAACGTCCTCCCAGGTGATGTGTATGTGCGGGCCAAGGAGCTTAACTTCGTGACCGAAGTTCCCCGCGTTGTTTTCCTTATCCGCATGATTGACAAAACCGACGTTGCCGCTGTTGAGGTTGTCAGGAACCTGTTCCCCAATCAGCAGAAGGATTTTGTAATCAACATCAGCGAGTCCGATATTGTCCTCATCAAGGAGCTTGAGCCCAATTACGATCCCAAGGCGGTTTATGAAATCGCATCCGCAATTGAGGAGTCCATCAACTCCGAGCTTCTGATAAAGACGGTCATTGGAATAAGCACCACGGCGAACCACCTGAGAGAGCTGGCCGACCGTTACAAGGAGGCCCAGGTGGCCATTGACGTGGGCCGGGTTTTCGAGACTGAAAAGTCCATAATCCACTATGATAACCTGGGCATTGCCAGAATCATTTACCAGCTGCCCACCACCCTGTGTGAAATGTTCCTGTCCGAGGTTTTCAAGATTAACCCCATCGAGTCCCTGGACCAGGAGACGCTTTACACAATAAACAAGTTCTTTGAGAACAATCTCAACGTGTCTGAGACTTCAAGGAAGCTCTTTGTCCACAGGAACACCCTGGTGTACAGGCTTGAAAAGATTAAGAAGCTTACTGGCCTTGACCTGAGGGAGTTCGATCACGCAATAGTGTTCAAAGTCGCGCTTATGGTCAAAAAGTATCTGAATTCTCAGGCCAGCAAAAAACTCTTAGCAAAAGCTCTCCCAAGTATTGGAGGATAACCTGTTATGGTTCAGATGAAAGGCGTTACAATGGTCTACGAGAGCAGCGGCACGGAAGCCTTAAAGGACGTGGACCTTTGTATTGACGAGGGTGAATTCGTATTCCTCGTGGGCCCTTCCGGTTCCGGAAAGACCACGATAATAAAGCTCATTACGGGCGAAATATCCGCCGTTAAAGGCGAGATTATCGTGAACGGCTTTGACTTGCGCCGGATCCGCCGGAGCAAGCTGCCCAAGCTGAGGCGCACTCTGGGGGTGATTTTCCAGGACTTCAGGCTTATTGAAAAGAAGACCGTGTATGAAAACGTGGCTTTCGCCATGCGCGTTGTCGGGGCCTCCAACAGGGAGATACGCGAGCGGGTGTCCTATGTTTTGGAGCTTGTGGGACTGGAGGGCTGCGAAAAACGGCTGCCCCAGGAGCTGTCGGGCGGCGAGCAGCAGCGCGTCGCCGTTGCCCGGGCCCTGGTGAACAACCCCAGAATGATTATCGCCGACGAGCCCACCGGCAACCTTGACCCCGTTAAGAGCTTGGAGCTAATGCTGCTTCTTGAGAAAATCAATGAATTGGGAACGACGGTTCTGGTAGTGACCCACGAAAAAGAGCTTGTCAACGCCTTTTCAAAACGGGTCGTTGCCATAGATGACGGCAGAATCATTAGCGACGGAATGGACGGTTACTTTTGCTATGAGATTGAATAAGATTGGTTATTTGTTGAAGGAAGGCTTTGTCAGCATATTTACCCACGGCTTCATGTCCTTCGCCTCGGTAACTATTATCATGGCATGCCTGATTATCATGGGCAGCTTTTCGCTGCTTGCCATAAACATAGACAAGCTTATTGACGATTTGGAGCAGGAAAACGAAATAGTTGCCTTTGTGGACGAGGCCCTTTCAGATGAAGAGGCCGTGGCTCTGGAGCCCCGGATAGCTTCCGTCAGCAATGTCAGCGACGTCAAATTCGTCGCAAGGGAAGAGGCTATGGACAGCTTTATAGCCGACTATGAAAACAAGGAGCTTTTTGAGGATATCGACCCTACGGTCTTCAGGCACAGGTATGTAATATATCTTGAAGACATCTCCCTGATGGCCCAGACAAAAAAGGACCTTGAAAAAATACCCGGCGTGGCAAAGGTCAACGCCCACCTTGAAATTGCGAAGGGCTTCATCACTGTGCGCAACATGGTGAGCGCCATATCCCTCATACTGGTGGTTATCCTGCTTACCATTTCCATCTTCATAATGGCCAACACCATTAAGCTGACCACCTTCGGCCGCCGCGAGGAGATAGCCATAATGAAAATGGTTGGGGCAAGCAACTCCTTTATCCGCTGTCCCTTCGTGATGGAGGGCCTTATTTTGGGCCTGGTGGGCGCCGGTCTCGCTTTCCTAATACAATGGGGGATTTACACGCTTGTAAGCGAGAAGGTAATGGCCAGCATCGCTGGAAATATCGTTTCGGTAATACCTTTTAGCGTTCTTATGTATCCGGTGCTTATAGTTTTCGCGGGCATTGGAGTTCTGGTTGGTGCCTTTGGCGGTATAATCGCCATCCGCAACTTCCTGAAAGTCTGATAAGGGGGCTTTTTACGGATGAAGAAGAGGAAAGCACTCGTTTCGGTACTGTCCTTTCTGCTGGCTCTGCTGCTCATAGGCTCAGTTCTGGTCTCGGTGATGGGTTCCGCCCAAGCCGTAACCCGGTCTGAGATTAACGCCCTTGAGGAGAAAAAGAAAAGCATAGCCGAGCAGAAATCCCAGCTAAAGTCGGAAATAGACTCGATGAAAGAAGAGCAGGCCACCATCCTGGAGAAAAAAAGCGCCCTGGATGCCCAAAACGAGCTGACGCGCCAGGAAATTGAGCTTATCAACAAGCAAATCGAGCTCTACGACAAGCTGATAGAGCAGAAAGCAGCCGAGCTTGAAGAGGCCATAGCCGAAGAACAGGCCCAGATGGAGCGGTACAGGACCAGAATGAGGGCTATGGAAGAAAACGGCGCCATGACGTATCTGGCCATACTTTTTGAGGCCAAGAGCTTCAGCGACCTGCTGGCCAGGTTAGACTTCATCTCCGAAATAATGGAATACGACAAGAGGCTTGAGGAAAACCTCATTGCCGCCAGAAAGCACGTTCAGGAAGTGAAGGCCGAGTATGAGGAAACTCAGGCGGAACAGGAGCAGGCGAGGGCCGAGCTTCTTGAAAAGAAAGCCCAGCTGGAGGCGGAAATAGAGGCCGCCGCCCAGATGATCGAGGATCTGGAAAAGGATATCGAAGCCTATACCGCAGCCTTTGAAGAAAACGAGGCTGAAGAGGCCAAGCTTCAGGCGGAGATAGACAGGCTCATGGAAGAGCTGAGGAAGCAGGAGGAAGCAGCCAAGCAGAACCCCGGCGGAGGCGGCGGAGGCGGCGCGGTATACGGTACGGGTTCTTACATATGGCCGACTAACGCCACGTACATAAGCTCAGAATACGGATACAGAATCCATCCCATTTTCGGTACCGAGCGCTTCCATGCGGGCATCGATATCGGCGCGAATTCCGGCGACCCCATTTATGCCGCGGATTCAGGCACCGTTGCCGTAGCGACTTACAGTTCTTCCTACGGATACTATGTGGTCATTAACCACGGGGGCGGTAACTCCACCCTGTACGCCCATATGAGCTCCATGGCGGTTTCCGCCGGCCAGTCGGTTTCCCAGGGACAGGTTATAGGCTATGTGGGCTCCACCGGCTGGTCCACCGGACCGCACCTCCATTTTGAAACCAGGTCCGGCGGCTCCACAGTGGACCCCCTGACCTACTTTTCCAGATAGACCCTGAATATTAAAAGAAAAATACTGACCTGGCAGCAAGGGGCTGCCAGGTCAGTTTGCACTGTTTTTCCGGTTTGAAAAGGAGCATCACACACTTTTGTGAAGGGGTAAGCCATTTGAAGAAACGGTTTGGTATTCGTACGGTTGTAGTCTCCTGCCTAGTTTGCGTTCTTGCCACGGCAGCCCTGCTCTTATCCGCGGTTGCCGTAATGACAGGAAGCGTCGGCGGGGTTTGGGATGTTCTGAAATACGCCCATACTATTGGAATAATTGAGAAGAATTACATTGGCGAGACCGATTTGGGCACGGCGGAGGAAGCCGGGTATCGGGCCCTAGTGGGCGCCCTGGACGACCGCTGGAGCTACTACATGAACCCGGAGGAATACGAGGCGTACAAGCAGTATTCCAAAAACACCTATACCGGCGTGGGCATAACCTTGCAAATTATTGCAGAAACCGGGGAGATGAAAATCGTTTCAGTAATTGAAGGCTCGCCCGCAGAGAAGGCGGGGATAGCGGCGGACGATGTGCTCCTGGCCGTCGACGGGGCCTCCGTTACCGGCATGACCATTTCGGAGGTCAGAGGGTTAATACAGGCGCGGCACGGGCAGGAGATTGTTCTCACCGTCAGAACCCCGGTTGGGGATGTCAGGGACGTCAGGCTGCGCAGCGAGACCATATTCAACGACCCGGTAAGCTATAAGATGCTGGAGTCCGGCCTTGGCTATATCTCCATTGAGAATTTTGAAAACGGCTGCGCCGACGGGGTCAAGTCGGCGGTGAGAAAGTTTATGGAAGAAGGGGCCGCGGGGCTTATATTCGACGTGCGCGACAACCCGGGCGGCAAGGTGTCGCAGCTTTTGGACATTCTTGATTTCCTGCTGCCGGAGGGAGATATTTTTATCAGCGTCGATAAAAACGGCAGGGAAAAGGTGCATACTTCGAATGCCGACTGCATAGAACTGCCTATGGCAATATTGGTGAATGCAAATACGTACAGCGCTGCGGAGTTTTTTGCCGCCGCCCTGCAGGAGTACGACTGGGCAATCGTGGTGGGCGAGCAGACCACGGGCAAGGGCAGGAGCCAGATAACCGTCTCACTGCCGGACGGAAGCGCCATTCACATTTCAAATAATGTTTACCTGACTCCCAATCGAGTGGATCTGTCCAAGGCGGGGGGAGTAACCCCGGATATTGAGGAGGGAAACGAGGGAGCGGAGGACAGGCAGCTTTCCGCAGCTGTCTCAGCTTTATCTTGACATGCACCAATTTAGTATCTATAATACCCATATTGGCTGAATGCCATATTTTTAATATCATTAAAAACGCTTTTGTGTGAAATTTATGATATATATTATTTTTATGATTATTGATAATTGAGAAGGTGATTGTTATGGCTAAGGAAGTTAAATATAAGCTGAGCCAGGCAAAGCTTGAGGAGATTAAGGCCGAACTGGAATATCTCCAGACCGTAAGGGAGAAGGAGGTTTCCGAGCTGATAAAGGAGGCCAGATCTTTTGGCGACCTCTCAGAAAACAGCGAATACGACGAGGCTAAAACCGAGCAGGGCAAGCTATATTCCAGAATAGCGGAGCTGAAAAACCTGCTGGAAAACGCCGAAATAATCGAAAAAGTGGAGGCTAGCGACACCGTTG
This sequence comes from Oscillospiraceae bacterium, assembly GCA_050944015.1. Lineage (GTDB taxonomy): Bacteria > Bacillota > Clostridia > Oscillospirales > Oscillospiraceae > DUOX01. Next base: position 17,052 of record JBMNQG010000010.1, on the reverse strand, counting down.
TATTGGGAAGCAGGGTAACGGTCAAATTTTTAGACGACGACAGCATTGAAACATACCAGATTGTCGGCTCACACGAGGCCAACCCCATCCAGGGACGGATATCTGACGATTCACCCTTTGGACGCGGATTAATGGGACGTAAAGCTGGCGAGACTATTACTGTCGATGCGCCTGCTGGAAAGCTAAAATACGAAATACTGAAGATAGAAAACTGAATATGGAGATGTTCTAATGGCAGAAGATGTACTTAACCAGGCTCTGGAAACCGAAGACCTTTCCGAAATCATACAGATTCGGAGAAACAAGCTTTTTAAGCTTCAAAGCGAGGGCCGCGATCCTTTTGAGATAACAAAGTTTGCAAGAACCACATACAGCGCTGAAATCAAGGAAAACTTCGAAGCTATGGAAAACGCCGATGTCTCTGTGGCCGGACGCATTATGTCCAAAAGAGACATGGGCAAAGCTTTCTTTGCCGATATTCAGGACGACAAGGGCCGCATCCAGCTCTATGTCAGGGTAAACGAGCTTGGCGAGGAGGCTTTTTCCGAGTTCAAAAAGTGGGACATCGGCGATATTATCGGCGCGGAAGGTTTTGTATTCCGCACACGCAAGGGCGAGATAAGCGTCCACTGCCGCAGCGTCACCCTTCTGGCAAAATCTCTTTTGCCGCTTCCTGAAAAGTTCCACGGCTTGACGGACCTGGAAACCCGTTACCGTCAGCGGTACCTGGACCTTATCGTGAACCCGGAAGTCCGCCGTACGTTTGAAATACGCAGCCGTTTTATACGCCATGTCCGCAACTTTTTGGACGGCAGAGGGTTTATGGAAGTTGAAACCCCCGTGCTAAACACCATACCGGGGGGTGCCAACGCACGTCCTTTTATCACCTATCACAATACCCTTAATATGAATATGTATATGAGGATAGCCACTGAGCTGCACCTGAAGCGGCTTATTGTGGGCGGCATTGAACGGGTGTATGAAATTGGCCGCATTTTCCGGAACGAGGGCATGGACACCAAGCACAACCCGGAGTTCACCACAGTTGAGCTGTACCAGGCCTATGCCGATTATAACGACATGATGGACCTGTTCGAGGAGCTGCTTTCCTCCGCCGCAATGGAGATCCTTGGCACCTATCAGGTCCAGTGGCAGGGCGAGACCATCGACCTTGCCCCGGGCTGGCCCCGCCTCACCATGGCCGAAGCGGTAAAGCAGCATTTGGGCATTGACTTTATGGCCATTGACAGCGACGAGGAGGCCGTGGCGGCGGCCAAGGCCAGGGGCGTGGATATGGAAGGCGTTGAGCCCACCTGGGGCAATGCGCTGTACGAGTGCTTTGACCAGAAGGTGGAGGACAAGCTTATCCAGCCCACCTTTATAACAATGCATCCTGTGGACGTATCGCCTCTCGCCAAGCGCAGCCCCAAGGACCCGCGGCTCACCGAGCGCTTCGAGCTGTTTATCTGCGGGAACGAGATGGGCAACGCCTTTTCCGAGCTTAACGACCCCATTGACCAGAGGCAGCGCTTCCTGAAGCAGGTGGAGCTCCGGGAAAAGGGGGATGAGGAGGCCAACATGATGGACGAGGACTTCGTAAGGGCGCTGGAATACGGCATGCCTCCCACCGGCGGCCTTGGCATAGGCATAGACCGGGCTGTCATGCTCCTTACCAATAATTCCTCCATACGCGATGTGATACTCTTCCCCACCATGAAGCCCGAAAACTAGCGCGGACTGCACCGGCTGCGGGAAAGGGGGTTCGGCCATGCTGAAAGAAAACAAGAGTTTCAGCCACTGGTTTACCAATGTTTTTTGGTATCACTACAAATGGTGGTTCCTTCTGGGCGTATTTGTGGTAGCCCTTGCCCTGTTTATTCTTATTGAGTCTTTGGGAACGGTGAAATACGACTTTACGGTGGTTTTCGCCCAGAACGGCGATGTTCCCGAAGCCCAGGCCAGTGAAATTTTGGACCTGGTGGGCGGAACTGTCGGGGACATCAACGGGGACGGAAAAGTAAATTTACGATACGTTTCCGTGAATTTGGGGGAAAACTACGACCAAATCCTCGTGTATCTCACCGACCCTGAAATCTCCCTTTTCATTTTAGATGAATATTATTCCAGCCTTTATTGCAGCCTTGGGTATTTCGATGACAAGCTTGCCGATTACGGCATTGAAACCGGGGAAGACGACCCCTACCGGGTTTTTCTCGGGGATACGGGAGTTTTCAAAAAGTCAGGGCTGACAGGCAGCAACTACTACGGTCACATTATTGACTGGACATCCGTCGGAAAAGGCAGCCAGGAACTTACGGACGGCGCTGTTGAATCTTTAAAGGCGATTCTGGCATCATAGTGTCTTCAGCTGTGGCCGGGTGGTCCTGAAACCCTGACCGCAGCTTTCCTTTTCTTCTGAGGAAATTGAATCTTAAGGTGCAAAATGGATAAAATCACCTCCCGAAAGAACAAAATAATAACGCACATGCGCGCTCTGGGCAGCTCCCGGTCCTATCGCCGGGAGGCGGGTGAGTACCTCTGCGACGGGGAAAAGCTCTTGAGGGAGGCGCTGGACTGGAAGGCCCGAATTACGGGTATACTGTGGAGCAGCCCGCCCTCCGTCGCCGTGCCTTCCGCCGTGCCCCAATATTTCGTGCCGACGGACCTTCTGAATTATGTTTCTCCCCTGAAAAACACCCCGGGGCCCGTATTCTCGGTAAAAATCCAGGGTGACAATCTTCCTGCCCGGTGCCGGCAGGCTTTGGTGCTGGAAGGAGTGCAGGACCCTGGGAATGTGGGTACTGTAATCCGCACCGCCAATGCCCTGGAAACCGAAGTCGTGATACTAGTTGGCGACTGCGCCGACCCATATAACCCCAAGGCGGTCCGCGCCGCCATGGGCGCCCTGTTCCGCCAGCCAGTGCTGGAGATGGACAGGGAAGGATTGCCTGATTTTCTGCAGAGTCATGAGCTGGCCCTCTGGGGCGCTGCCCTGGGAACTGGCACCGAGGATATACGGAAAGTAGACCTGAAACAAGCGGTCGTCGCAATAGGCAGCGAGGGCAGGGGCCTGAGCCCCGAGCTCCTTGAAATCTGCGCCGGACGGCTGATTATTCCCATGGCACCTTCAAGCGAATCCCTGAATGCCGCGGTTGCGGCCTCGATAGTCATGTGGGAGATGAAAAGGAGGCGCTGAGATGGCTCCCCTCAAATACTGGGTATGGCTTTCGTCCCTCCACGGGCTCCGCCCAAAGGCAAGGGAACTGCTCCTTGAGCATTTTGTCTCGCCCCGGGAGATTTATTTCGCCGCGGACTCCGAATACCGGGATGTTGAAGGCATAACAGACAGGGAGATGGAAATTCTAAAAAACAAGGATTTGGGGCCCGCCCTGGAGATTCTGGACGAATGCAGGGAGTTAAAAATCCGCATACTTACCATGCAGGACGCGGAATATCCCAGACGGCTGCTGAATATTTACGACCCGCCGGCGGTGCTGTATGTAAGAGGCAACCTGCCGGTCATGGACGAGGAGCCCGCCATCGCCATAGCGGGCACCCGGAAAGCCAGCCCCTACGGCATAAAAATGGCCAGGCGCATGGGCTATGAGATAACCAAGGGCGGCGGGCTTATAGTGTCCGGGCTGGCGGAAGGCATAGATTCCGCCGGCGCCCAGGGTGCACTGAGAGCAGGAGGAAGCTGTGTTGGAGTCCTCGGTACGGCAATTGACATTGTTTATCCCCGCTCCAACTGGCGGCTGTTCGAGGATGTGCTGACTGTGGGCGCTCTGGTCAGCGAGTACCCTCCCGGCGCGCCCAGCATTCCCGGCAATTTCCCGCAGCGCAACCGGATAATCAGCGGGCTGTGCGTAGGCGTTGTAATAATAGAGGCCCCGGAAAGAAGCGGCGCCCTCATTACGGCAGCCAGGGCCCTGGACTACGGCCGGGACGTCTTTGCCGTGCCGGGCAATGCCGACTCGCCCAACTGCGTGGGCTCCAACGAGCTTATCAAGGAATGTGCCAAGGCGGTTACTTCCGGTTGGGACGTTCTCTGCGAATATGAGGGATTATTTGCAGGAAAAATACATAAGATTGGCCGAGGGGAGGCGGCGATTCCCCAGGAAGAGGAGCCGGAAAAACCCTCCGACGCCGAAGAGCCCACGCCGGAAGCTGGTGCCGGTTTTGCTAAATTAAGGGTTCCCACTGTAAAAAAAGTGATTGACAAGCAAAACGACATGTCATATATTGACTTGGAAGCGCAGCTGAAAGAGCTGTCGGAGAACCAGCTTAAGATTGTTTCAGTAATGACCGCTGCCTCTATGCATGTGGACGACATTATAGACCTGTCCGGGCTGCCCGCATCCGTGGTGCTCGCGGAACTCACCCTCCTGCAAATCAAGGGCTATGTCGTCCAGGAACGGGGCAAGAGGTTTTCACTGAATATAAAGAAGAATTAATGAAATGAGGAAACCACATGGCAAAATCAAAGGCAAACCTTGTCATAGTAGAATCACCTGCTAAGGCACGTACCATCGAGAAGTACTTGGGTAGTGACTACAAGGTAGTTGCCTCTATGGGGCATTTGAGGGACCTGCCCAAAAGCACCATGGGTATAGATATAGAAGGCGGATTTATTCCGCATTACCAGCCTGTCAAAGGCCGGGAGAATATTATTGAACAGCTGAAGGGCTACTCTGAAAAGGCGTCATCAGTTTATCTGGCTACGGACCCGGACCGGGAGGGGGAGGCCATTTCCTGGCATCTGAAGGAGCTGCTTGAACTCCCCAACGAAAAGGCCCGCCGGGTGACCTTTAACGAAATTACAAAAAAAGTAGTACTGGAAAGCATCAAAAATCCAAGGGACATCGACCAGGATTTGGTGAACGCACAGCAGGCCAGGCGGCTGCTGGACCGTATTGTGGGCTATAAGCTCAGTCCGCTTCTCTGGCGTAAGGTGAAAAAGGGCCTTTCCGCCGGCCGCGTCCAGTCCGTTGCCACCCGCATGGTAGTGGACAGGGAAGAGGAAATCAAATCTTTCGTGCCGGAGGAATACTGGCTGCTGGACGTGACTCTTGCCAGGACGGAGAACGAGGGCAGCTTTGTGGCCCGGTTCTATGGTGTTGACGACAAAAAGCAGGAACTTAAAAGCGAGCAGGAAGTGGAGGCGGTGGTATCCGCCGTCCAGGATGAGCCGTTTATAATTAAGTCCGTCAACAAAAGCGAAAAGCAGCGCTCGCCTTCCCCGCCCTTTATCACCTCCACGCTGCAGCAGGAGGCCTCCCGCCGCCTGGGAATGACTCCGCGGCGCACCATGTCCATTGCCCAGCAGCTTTATGAAGGCGTGGACATCACCGGAGAAGGCACCATAGGACTTATTACGTATATGCGTACCGACTCGCTGAGGATATCCGAAGAGGCCCTAAGCGCCGCCAAGGAGTATATTGAAAGCCACTACGGCAAGGAGTACCATCCCGGTCCCTACCGCAGATACAAGTCCAAGCGGGGTGCCCAGGACTCTCATGAGGCCATCAGGCCCAGCAATATTTTCCTTACTCCCGAAAAGGTTAAGAAAGACCTTACGCCCTACCAGTACAAGCTCTACCGGCTTATATGGGGCCGCTTCATATCCAGCCAGATGTCCAACGCCGTTTATGACAACGTGGTGATTGAGGCTGCCTCCGCAGGCTACGTGTTCAGGGCGAACCATTCCTCCATAAAGTTCCCCGGATATACCGCCGTTTACGAGGAGAGCCGGGACGAGGAAGAGGAGGAAAAGCAGAGTCCCCTGCCGGATCTTAGGGAGGGTGAGGCGGTGCGCCTTGAAAATGTGGAGCGGGAGCAGAAGTTTACCCAGCCTCCCTCCAGATATACCGAAGCCACTCTTATCCGCGCCATGGAGGAGAAGGGCATCGGCCGGCCCAGCACGTACGCGCCTATTTTAAGCACCATTATCAGCCGGGAATATGTGGTTAAGGAGGGGAAATTCCTGCGGCCCACTCTTCTTGGACAGGTTGTCACGGAGCTTATGAAGGAGCGGTTCCCCGACATAGTGGACCTTAAGTTTACCGCCCGGATGGAAGACAGCCTTGACAGCATTGAGGCGGGGGAAAAGGAATGGAAGAGCCTGCTCCAGAAGTTTTACAGGCAGTTCAGCCAGGAGCTTTCCGAGGCGGAAAAGGCCCTGGAGGGCACGTATATTAAAGTCCCCGACGAAGTCACCGAGGAAAAGTGCGAAAAATGCGGCCGCAATTTGGTGGTTAAGACGGGACGGTTCGGGCGGTTTCTGGCATGCCCCAATTACCCCGAGTGCAACTTCACCAAACCCCTAGTGGTGGAGATGCCCGGCAAATGCCCCAGGTGCGGCTTAAGGATTTTGAAGCGCACCTCCAAGAAAGGCTATGTATACTATGCCTGCGAGAAACTGTCCGAATGCGGCTTCATGACCTGGGATGTGCCAACCAAGGAAACCTGCCCCGAATGCGGAAAGACCATGTTCAAGCTTTCCGGCAGGGGGCAGAGAAAACCCTTCTGTATCAATGAGGAATGTCCCAACTTCCTTCCGGAGGATAAGCGCGGATATAAGAGGAAAAAGGCTGTTTCTGAGTCTGTCGGCAACGCCGCCAAGGGCAAAAGCAAATCTGATGCTGAAAACAAGTCTCCCCTGGCTTCAAACGAGGCTGGCGGGGAAAAGAAGTAAGGAACAGTTGCGATGAAACATGTAACCGTCATTGGGGCGGGCCTGGCGGGCTGCGAATGCGCCTGGCAGCTGGCCAAACGCGGCATCAGTGCCAGGCTGATGGAAATGAAGCCCCATAAAATGACACCTGCCCATGTTTCCCCCAATTTTGCGGAGCTGGTCTGCTCCAATTCCTTGCGCAGCAACGAGCTGACAACCGCCGTAGGGCTGCTTAAGGAGGAGCTAAGAAGGCTAGGTTCGCTGATAATCTCCTGCGCAGATGAAACACAGGTGGCTGCAGGAGGTGCCCTGGCTGTGGACAGGGAGGCCTTTTCCGGCCTTGTAACCCGGCGTATACTCTCTCAGCCTCTCATTGAAGTTGTCCACGAGGAAGCTAAGGAGATACCTCCGGGAGAGGTGGTCATCGCAACAGGCCCCCTTACCAGCGACGCTCTGGCTGACAGGATAGCGGAGCTTACGGGAAACAGAGAATACCTGCACTTTTTCGACGCTGCGGCGCCCATTGTATCCTTTCAGAGCGTCAATATGGAGAAAGCCTTTTTTGCTTCCCGTTACGATAAGGGTACTCCCGACTATATAAATTGTCCCATGACTAAGGAGGAATATCTGGCCTTCTGGCGGGAGCTGTGCACGGCAAGGACCGCCGAGGTTCACGGTTTTGAGGATTCCAGCGTATTCGAGGGCTGCATGCCCATTGAGGTCATGGCCATGCGGGGAGAGGACACCCTCCGGTTCGGCCCTCTCAAGCCCGTGGGGCTTCGGGACCCCAGGACAGGTAAGGAAAGCTATGCCGTGGTGCAGCTGCGCCGCGACAACGCCGAGGGTACCATGTACAACATGGTGGGATTTCAGACCCACCTGGCTTTTCCGGAGCAGAAGCGGGTTTTCTCAATGATACCCGCCCTGGAAAACGCGGAGTTTTTGCGTTACGGTGTAATGCACAGGAACACGTACCTTGACTCGCCGCGCCTTTTGGACAGGTATTACCGGCTTAAAAAGGAGCCCAGGATCAGTTTTGCCGGTCAGATAACCGGCGTCGAGGGCTATGTGGAATCCTGCGCGTCGGGAATGCTGGCGGGGATTGAACTGGCATATCGGCTGTTAGGGCTGCCCCCGGTGAATTTTCCTGCAGAAACGGCAATTGGCGCCCTGGCCTTATATGTCTCCAACGAGACGGTTGTCGACTTCCAGCCGATGAACGTTAATTTCGGCATTATTTCCCCCCTGGACCGCAAGGTAAAGGGCAAGCGGAATAAGAATGCCGAGATTTCAAAGCGTTCTTTGGAGATAATAAACAGGTTGAATATAACATAGGATGTTTTAATCAGACTATGATTCAGATATAGAAATATATTGAAACTACCTTGTAAATCTATCGCTAAGGGGACGGATAAATGAAGATTATTGTTGACGCAATGGGCGGGGACAATGCCCCAGAGGAAATTGTAAAGGGAGCTGTTAGCGCCGCCAATGAGTTTGGCGTTGGAATATGCTTCGTAGGCCGGCAGGAAGACGTAATTCGATGTCTGAAAAATGAAGGTATAAGTCTCCCTTTTGACGGAATAGAGATTATACATGCGGACGAAATTATCACCATGGAGGACGACCCCAGCACCGCCACCAGAAGAAAGAAGGATTCTTCCATGGCGGTGGCCCTGAGGCTGCTCAGCCAGGGAGCGGGAGACGCCGTTGTTTCCGCCGGCAGCACAGGCGCGCTTCTCACCGGCGCCACCCTGACTGTGAAGAGAATCCGGGGGATACGCCGGGCTGCGCTGGCTCCGGTGCTGCCCAACGGCGGCAGGGGAGTCATGCTCATCGACTGCGGCGCCAACGTGGAATGCACTCCCGAATATCTGCTCCAGTTCGCCTATATGGGCTCGTTTTACGCCAAAAACATAATGGGTTGCAAAAACCCCAGGGTTGCTCTGCTTAACGTGGGCACCGAAGAGACGAAGGGAACAGATCTTCAAAAGCACACATATAATTTGCTGAAAAATGCCCATGAGGTCGGTCGAATCAATTTTGTGGGAAACGCCGAGGCCAGCGACCTGTTTTCAGGCAATATAGACGTAATGGTGACCGACGGCTTTTCCGGGAACATACTTCTGAAGAGCACGGAGGGTGCCGTAAAGTTCCTTCTGGGCAAAATCGTGGGTATCCTGAAGGGCAGCAGGAAGGCAAAAGTGGCCGCTCTGATGATTCGGGGCGACCTGAGCGACTTTAAGATCGCCATGGACGTGTCGGAGATAGGCGGCACCGCCCTGCTGGGTATATCCAAGCCGGTGATAAAGGCCCACGGCAGTTCCGACGCCAGGGCGATACGCAGCGCCATAAAACAGGCCATTAAATTCATAGAGGCCGGGGTAATAAGAGAAATCGAGGAAAACATAGAATTCATGAAATTATCCACGGAAGAATAACCTTGACAAATACCCGTATTGTATCTAATATCAAAATGAAGTTTTCAAGATGGAGTTGATGTTATGATTTTTGAGAGGATACGTGATTTAATCTGTCTTCAGTTTGCGGTTGACGCCGATACTGTGACTTTAGATACAGCTTTCGTGGACGATTTGAATGCGGATTCCCTTGACGTTGTGGAGCTTACCATGGCCATGGAAGAGGAATTTGGACTTCCCGAGGTCCCGGAAGAGGATTTAAAGAACATTTTGACCGTTGGAGACCTTGTTGAGTACGTAAGCAAATTTGTTCAAGACTGATGAAGAGTTCGGGGCGGGGATACCCGCCCTGTTAACATCTTGGAGGTCAAGAAGTAATACTGACGGGGAGCGGGTTATGAACACACTTGAAAAAAGACTTGAGTATAGTTTTAAGAACAAGGAGCTACTCCAAACCGCCCTGACCCACAGCTCCTACGCCAACGAAAACAGGGGCTCTGGATGTGAGAGCAACGAGCGACTTGAGTTTTTGGGCGACTCGGTCCTTGGAATGGTGGTGGCGGACTATCTGTTCCACAACTACAGCCACATGCCGGAGGGCAATATGACCCGACTGCGGGCTGAGCTGGTTTGCGAGTCAAGCCTTGTTGTAGTCGCCAGGGACCTTGGCCTTGGGGACTACATTCGCCTGGGCAAGGGAGAGGAGCTTTCCGGGGGCAGGCAGCGCCCCTCCATTCTGGCGGACTGCGTGGAGGCGGTAATCGCCGCCATTTACCTGGAAGGGGGCATGGAGGTGGCGGAGGCCTTTATCAAAAAGAATATACTGTCCAGCGTTGCAGTGGAGAGGGCGCTGAAAAGCAAGGATTACAAAACCGCCCTCCAGGAGCTGGTGCAGCAGAAGAGCGGGCAGGCCCTCACCTATACGCTGATTGACGAAAGCGGGCCTGACCATATGAAAAGCTTTACCGTCCAGGTCAGCCTAAACGGCAGGCCCATAGGCCAGGGCACCGGCCGCACGAAGAAGGAGGCGGAGCAGGCCGCCGCCTGCGAGGCCATTGGGGAACTGACGAAATGAGCGCCAGAAGAAATATTATACCCGTATTTGTTCCTCATCTTGGCTGCCCCAACGACTGCGTGTTTTGCAACCAGCGCCGCATATCCGGCAGCCTTGCCCCTGCCACCGCCGAAAGCGTGGTGTCCGCAATCCGGGAGGGTATCAGGCGTATTCCGCCGGGGGAAGATGTGGAGCTTGCCTTTTACGGAGGCAGTTTTACGGCAATTCCGGCCCGTGAGCAGGAAAAGCTTCTGGGCTCGGCTTTGCCGTTTTTGCGTGATGGGGCTATAAAAACCGTCAGGCTTTCTACCCGCCCCGACGCCATAGACGAGGAGACCTTGAGGCGGCTTGCGTCTTTCGGCGTGACCACCATAGAGCTGGGAGCCCAGTCCATGTCCGACCGGGTCCTTGAGCTTTCCGGGAGAGGGCATACCTCCGCCGATACGGTCAGAGCCGCTGAAATGATAAAAAATGCGGGCTTCAACCTGATACTCCAGATGATGACCGGCCTTCCCGGGGACGACAACGAAACCGCCCTGGAGACCGCCAGAAAAATCGCGGCTCTCCGCCCGGATGGTGTTAGAATATACCCAACAGTTATCATCAGGGACACCGACCTGTTCGACATGTGGAAGAGGGGAGAATACGCCGAGCACACAGTGGAGGATGCGGTTAGGCTGTGCGCCCGCATACTGCCCGTTTTCAGGGCTGCAGGCATACCCGTTATCCGGCTTGGGTTAAACCCCACCGACGAGCTTTCCGGCGGCAGTGTGGCCGGCGGTGCCTATCACCCCGCTTTCGGGGAGCTGGTGCGGTCTTATATGATGCTGAACGAAGCCAGAAAGCTGCTGCGGGATGTGCCTCGGGGTTCCCATGCGGTTTTGGGTGTTCATAAGAGCCGCGTTTCCGCCATGGTTGGACAAAAGAGGGCGAATATTGATACGCTGATGGCTGAATTTGGGCTTAAATCCCTGAAAGTCAGGGTGGCTGATGTGGAAATGGACTCCATAAAGCTACTTTCCGTTGCAATTGATTGAGTTTTGTTATATACTATATCTTGTATTTTTTTGTATTTTTATCAAATTAGAGGTATAGATAATGTATTTAAAGGCTCTTGAGATACAGGGCTTCAAATCCTTTCCGGATAAGACACGCCTTACTTTTGAAAAGAAAATAACTGCCATTGTTGGTCCCAACGGCAGCGGAAAGTCGAATATTGCTGACGCGATAATGTGGGTGCTGGGCGAGCAGCGCACAAAAAACCTTCGGGGCGGAAAGATGGAGGACGTCATTTTCGGAGGCACCGAGAAGCGGAATCCCATGGGATTTGCGGAGGTTTCTCTGATTATCGACAATTCCGCCCATGTTTTGAGTCTTGACAGCTCGGAAGTAATGATAACCCGCCGCTATTACCGCAGCGGCGAGAGCGAATACTATCTCAACAGGGAGCCTGTACGCCTTAAGGATATAACGGAACTGCTAATGGATACCGGCCTTGGACGGGACGGCTATTCCATTATCGGACAGGGCAGAATATCGGAAATTATTTCCGCGAAAAGCACCGACCGCCGGGAAATTTTTGAGGAGGCGGCTGGCATCTCCAAATTCCGCTACCGGAAGGAGGAGGCGGAGCGGAAGCTGCAGCGGACAGATGAAAACCTGCTGCGCATAAACGACAAGATTGAGGAACTGGAACTGCAGGTGGGCCCCCTGAAGGAGCAGGCGGAGACGGCCAAGCGCTATCTTCTGCTCCGGGACGAGCTTCGGGCCCTTGAGGTTTCCGTCTGCATGAAGTCGCTGGACAAGCTTCACGCCCAGGCGTCCATTGTCAACTCGGACTACGAGGCCGCAAAAGCAAATCTTGACGCCGCCCACAGGGAACTGGAGGAGCTGTACGCCCTATCAGAAAGCATTTCTGAAAAAATGCGGGAAAAGGACATGGAGGCGGAGGCAGCCCGCAGCCTTTTGAGCCAGACGGAGGCGGCGGCCGCCGAATGCGAGAGCTCCGTAGCCGTTCTCCAGGCGAATATTAGGAATAATCAGGACAGCCTCCAGCGCATGCACCGGGAGCTGGCCGAACAGGAAGACAGGACTAAAAACCTTGAGGCCCAGATTTCCGAGCAGCGAAAGAGAATTGAGGACATAGATTCGGCAAAAGCCGAACTTGGCAGGGAAATAGACTCCGTCCTTGGCCGTGCTGCGGAAAACGCCGCCGAAACAGACGAGGCGGAGCGGCAGCTTTCCGGCCTGATGGCCAAGGAAAATTCCCTGAGCGGCAGCCTTACCCAGAGCCGCACAATGCTGAACATGTTGAAGGACAGCCTCCGGGAGATGGAAGAAAGGGAGGCCGCCCTGCAGGCCGAAACCGAAGCGGAATTGGAGCGGCACAGGGAGGCCCAGGCCCGCCTTGCGGAAGACGAGGAAAAGGGCAGGGCAGCGGAGGAAAGGGTCCGGGAGCTGACTAACGTCATTTCCGGCTACAGGCTCCGGGCGGAGGGCAGAGAGAAGAAAGTCCAGGCCCTGGCGGACCGTTACACGAAGCTGACTATTGACGAAAAATCCATGGATTCCCGCATTTTGATGCTCACCGAAATGGAAAAGGAATATGAGGGCTTTTCCAAGGCGGTAAAGACCGTAATGCGGGAGGCAAGGCGCGGCGTCCTGCGGGGCATACACGGCCCGGTGGCAAAGCTCATCAAGACCGAGGACAGGTATACCCTGGCAATTGAAACTGCCCTTGGCGGCGCCATGCAGAATATTGTGGTGGACACCCAGGAGGACGGAAAAGCCGCCATTGAGCTTTTAAAACGCCAGGATGCCGGCAGAGCCACTTTTTTGCCTATAAATACCATAAAAGGTTACACGCTGGAAAAACTTCCTAAAGAAGAGATAGGCTATCTTGGCACGGCCCTCGAACTTTCCAGATTTGACGAAAAATACATAAACATTTTTTCAAATCTTCTGGGCCGCACCATTGTCATAGAAACTCTCGGCGACGCTGTGCGCATTTCCAAAAAGTACAACAATCAATACCGAATTGTTACCCTTGACGGGCAAATGATAAATCCGGGAGGCTCCATGACCGGCGGAAGTTCCTCCCATAACGCCGGCATTCTCTCCCGTGCCAACGAGCTAAAAAAGCTCCGGGAACAGCGTGAAAAGCTCAAAACTGAAACTGAAAAATGCCAGGCCGAGCTCGCTGCTGCCCAGCGGGAGCTTGACAGGACAAAGTACGAGCTGCAGGTAGCGGAAGCGGAGCTGGCGTCTGCCCAGGAAGAGTCCATGAAGTGGCGCTCAGCCGTTGCCCAAAACCGGTTTTTGCTTGAAGCCATTGAAAAGAAGATTGAAACGTTGAAAGCGGACAGGCGGTCCGCCGACTCCCGCATTGAGGACGCCCGCGGCCGCATTGCCGCACTGGAGGGCGAAATCCAGAGCCTTGAGGCGGAACTTTCCGGGCTTAGAAAGGAAATAGAAGAAAAATCCAAAGGCCAGGAGGAGTTTGACCGCAGGCGGCGGGAGATAAGCGACAGGCTGTCGGAGCTGAGGGCAGCCCGTTCATCGCTGGACGCGGAAAGAGAGGCAATATCCCGCTCCATTTCCCAGATGGAGCAGCTCAAACAGGATATTTTTGGAGACAGCGATTACAGGCAGCGAACCATTGAGTCCCTTGAAAATACCAACACCCAGCTGGAAAGAGAGCTTGAGGAAAAGAGAAGCCGCCTCAATGAACTGTATGCAAAAATAGAGGACATAAAATCCAGTATATCCGAATTCACAAATAAGAGGCTTGAGCTGGAGGGCCGGCGCGCTCAGGTGGACAAGACCTGTCAGGAGAAAAACCGCGGGCTTCTAGACCTTGAGAGGCTGTGCGCGAAGCTGGAGCAAAAAAAGCTGGCCGCCGACATGGAGGAAAAGCAGATTCTGGACAAGCTCTGGGACAGCTACGGCCTGAGCCGCTCCGCCGCCCAGGCCGCCCGCCAGCCGGTAGAGAGCATGGCAAAGGCCAACAAGCGCATAAGCGAGCTCAAACGGGAGATTAATTCCCTTGGCAACCCCAACCTGGGGGCTATCGAGGAGTACGAGCGGGTAAGCACCCGCTACAATTTCCTTATCGAGCAGCGGGACGACGTGGAAAGGGCCAAGAAGGAGCTTCATAGAATAATCTCCTCAATTACATCGGAGATGGAGGAGATATTTGTCCGGGAGTTTAAGGCCATAGACCAGTGTTTCCGCCAGACTTTTCTGGAGCTGTTTGGCGGCGGCAAGGCGGCCCTGATATTGGAAGACGAGGACAACGTTCTGGAGTGCGGTATTGAAATCAAGGTCCAGCCTCCCGGCAAGGCTTTGAGCACCATCAGCCTTCTGTCCGGCGGGGAAATGGCCTTTGTGGCAATAGCCCTGTATTTTGCGATTTTGAAGGTGCGCCCAACGCCATTCTGCGTAATGGATGAGATTGAGGTCGCTTTGGACGAGGCCAACGTCATACGCTTTGCCGAATATATGCGCCAGATGTCCGACAAAACCCAGTTTATTGTAATTACCCACCGACGGGGCACCATGGAGAGGGCGGACATGCTCTACGGCGTCACCATGCAGGAGAAGGGCGTGTCCAAGATAATCTCCGTCGATCTGGAGGAAGCCGAAAAAAATTCTGCCTGAAAGGATTAGTCATATGGGATTTTTTGATAAAATCAAGGAGGGATTGACGCGTACCAAGCAGAGCATGGCCGTTTCCCTCAATAATATGTTTGCCAGTTTTGCCGGAGAAAACGAAGAATTTTTTGAGGAACTGGAGGAGACCTTAATACTGTCCGATGCCGGAATGGACACCTCCCTGAAAGCGGTTGACAGGCTTCGGGAAGTCACAAAAGCCAAAGGGCTTCGAGGCGGGGACGAGCTGAAGGAGGCCCTCGCGGAGATTCTCACAGAAATGCTGGAAGTGGGAGACCGTGAGCTGAAGCTCAATTCCAGGCCCTCGGTCATACTTATGGTTGGGGTAAACGGCGTCGGCAAAACCACCACCATAGGCAAGCTGGCCACAAAGTTTACCAAGGAAGGCAAAAAGGTCCTTTTGTGCGCTGGCGACACCTTCCGTGCCGCCGCGGCCGAGCAGCTCTACGTCTGGGCGGAGCGTTCCGGCTCCGCCATAGTCCGCCATGAGGCGGGCAGCGACCCCGCCGCGGTGGTTTTCGATGCCATTTCCGCCGCTAAGGCCAGAGGCATGGACATTGTCTTCTGCGACACGGCGGGGAGGCTTCACAACAAGCAGAACCTGATGAACGAGCTGGCAAAAATCAGGCGCGTTATCTCCCGGGAGCTGCCGGATGCCGACTGCGAAACGCTGCTGGTCCTGGACGCCACCACGGGGCAGAACGGTCTCATTCAGGCGAAGCAGTTCAGCGATGTTGCCGGAATCACCGGCATTGTGCTGACAAAGCTGGACGGCACCGCCAAGGGCGGAATAATTTTCGCAATTTGCGATGAATTTCAGATTCCCGTAAAATACGTGGGAGTAGGGGAAAAAGCGGACGACCTTCTGCCTTTCAATCCCAGAGAGTTTGTCGAGGCGTTGCTGCAATGATTAGATTCGTTCTGGCGAGCAATAATAAGAAGAAGCTTTTAGAGCTTCGGGGGCTTCTTTCCGACATGGATATAGAG
The DNA here is from genome assembly GCA_050944015.1 of Oscillospiraceae bacterium. Classification (GTDB taxonomy): domain Bacteria; phylum Bacillota; class Clostridia; order Oscillospirales; family Oscillospiraceae; genus DUOX01. The sequence continues at coordinate 1,247 of JBMNQG010000010.1, read as the reverse complement.
GTCATATCCCAGCAGGAGGCGGGCTGTGATTTTCAGGTTGAGGAGACGGGAGAGAGCTTTGAGGAAAACGCCTATTTGAAGGCCAGGGCCGTAACCGACGCCACCGGCATGCCGGCTATATCCGAGGACTCCGGCCTTATGGTGGACGCCCTGGGCGGCGCTCCCGGCATATATTCTGCCCGTTTCGGCGGCGAAAGCTGCAAAAACGACGCGGACAGAATCGCCTTGCTGCTTGAAAAAATGAAAAAAGCGGAACTTCGCTCCGCCCGTTTCGTCTCTTGTATAGTATGCACTTTTCCAAACGGCGACGTTTTGCGCGCCAGGGGCGAGTGCGAGGGGGAGATTCTCACCGTCCCCAGGGGCGAAAACGGTTTCGGCTACGACCCGGTTTTCAGGCCGCTGGGACATGACAAATCCATGGCCGAAATGTCCCTTGCGGAGAAAAATTCAATTTCCCACAGGGGAAAATCCCTGGCGGAGTTTAAAAAACTGCTGTCAGATTACCTGAAGAACAAGCCGGCAAAGAGCGATAAAGGCGGAGATGAAACCAGCAAGGAGAAACAGGATATGAGTCTTACAAGCAAACAGCGCGCCCAGCTAATGAGCATGGCTTCCAAGGAGGATACCATAGTTCATATCGGCAAGGGCGGCATTAACGAAAACGTTATAAAGCAGGTGGAGGACGCCCTCAAGGCGCGGGAGCTGATTAAGGGCACTGTTTTGGAGAACTCCCCAATCAGCGCCAGGGAGGCCTGCGACAGGCTTGCCGAGATATGCAGGGCGGAACCCGTCAAGGTGATAGGCCGCAAGTTCGTGCTTTACAAGCGGAACGACAAGGAGCCCAAAATTGTATTGACAGAGGGCGGCAGGAAATGAAGATAGCCATTTTCGGCGGCAGCTTCAACCCCCCTCACAGGGGCCATGTTTAGGCTGCCCTTGACGCTGTTTTTTATTTGAAACCCGACAAGCTCCTCGTTATTCCCACAGCAATTCCGCCCCACAAGTCCCTTGAAGAGGACAGCCCCGGCCCGGAGGAACGGTTCGAGCTGGCGCGGCTGGCTTTCGCCGGTATCCCGCAGGCGGAGGTTTCAGACATTGAGCTAAAGCGCGGCGGCAAAAGCTACACTGCCGACACCATAAGCCAGCTGCGGGACATTTATCCCGGCGCCCAGTTTTACCTGCTTCTGGGCACGGACATGTTTCTCGGCTTTGAAAAATGGTACGAGTTTCGCAGGATTTTAGACAGC